>NZ_CP044310.1:15000-137500 GCF_009664365.1 Paenibacillus xylanilyticus | reverse complement strand
GGATGGCTTCATCAATCCAAGGTTGCTTGCTGCCTGAACCGCCGTCTTCATGCTCAGGTTCAAGCTTAAAGTCCTCCTTTGGCGCTTCAGCAGCTCCTTCCATGGCTCCCGTCCAGTCCTTAAGCATCATCGTCACCAGACGCGCTGAACGCCCAAGCTGTTCAGACAGCACACGCTCAATTACTTCACGATTAGCCTGCTTCTCTGTCGTTTCACGGTGAATGTTGTTTTTGAAAGCAACCAATACATTGTCTTCCAGCATAGATACAGGCTCACCATCCATAAACCAGGCATGCACTGTAACCTTCTCTTCTTTAACACGCTGCAAGATTTGACTCCACTTTCTGCTGATCTCCACGAATTCTGGAGATCCTTTGCGCGCCACGTATTGGTCCAGCTGTGCAGGCAGCTTCGCCGGAGCATTCCCCCTGGATACGGGAGCACGAGTTGCCGGTCGCGAAGGACTGCTTGGTGCAGCCTCTCCACCAGAGAGGCCACTTTTCAGCGCACGATCCAGCTTCTTCTCCAGCTCAGCAAGCTGTTGTTTCAAGCGGTTAATTTCGCCGCTGTCAGCTTGTGAGGACGCCGTCGCCCCTGCTGATACAGCAGCTTGATTCGGTACCTCTCCCTGCGCAGGTATACTGCACAGCTTGAGCAGAGCCACTTCAAATAAAGTTTGCGGCTGTACTGCATATTTCATCTCACTCTGGTATCGGTTCAGTGTGTCAATCATCTGGAACAGCTGTTCCTTCGTGAAGGATTCTGCCATATCACGGAAAGACTCGGGGTTAAGCACCCGGTCTGTCAGTTTATCAGCATCCGGTACCATCTTGATCATAAGTAAATCACGGAAGTAATACAGCAAGTTTTCCATGCATTTATCTGCACTCTTGCCTTCATGCATAAATCCTTCGATCATCTGCAAAATATGTCCGACATCACCTTTAAGCAGTGACGCGGCAAGCTTGGCAAATTGCTCTGAAGGAATTCCTCCGGTCATATCCATAACCTGCTGATATGTCACTCTGCCATCTGTGAAAGAAGAGATCTGATCCAGAACACTGAGCGCATCCCGCATTCCCCCGTCCGACAGACGAGCGATGTATTGGAGCGCATCCTGATCAGCCTCCATACCCTCCTGTTCGCAGATCAGCGTAAGTCTTGCCGTCTGCTCCTCAAGGGAAACCCGGCGGAAATCGAATCGCTGACACCTGGAGATAATTGTGGCCGGAAGGCGGTGTGGTTCGGTTGTTGCCAAAATAAACATTACATGTGGAGGAGGTTCCTCCAATGTTTTGAGCAAAGCGTTAAACGCCTCTGTCGTTAACATGTGCACTTCATCAATAATATAGACTTTCTGCCGGACTTCCGTCGGGGCATATTTCACCTTTTCACGAAGATCGCGGATCTCCTCAACACCCCGGTTGGATGCAGCGTCAATCTCCTGCACATCCATTACCGAACCGGCTGTGATCCTGCGACAAGCTTCACATTCATTACAAGGCTCAGGCGCAGGTCCGCGCTCGCAGTTTACAGCTTTGGCCAAAATCTTGGCGGCACTGGTCTTCCCCGTTCCTCTGGGCCCGTTAAACAAGTAGGCATGGGAAGTCCGCTGTTCACGAATCGCGTTCTGCAAGGTCTGAATAATATGCTGTTGTCCCACCATATCTTGAAACGACTGGGGACGCCAAGCCCGGTATAACGCGATATGCTCCATGATGCGTTACCTTCCTTCCACTTCGCATTCGAGTCCTTTGTCGTTCCCCCATTATACTATATTCCGGGGTGATTCCAAACTTTATCTGACCCAATGATGCGTAGTTTTTTTGTACATATCAAAAAGACCTCTGCATACATACAACTGCAAAGGTCTCTACATTTCAAATGGTAAGCCGTGCACCTGCTATCGATAATTGCGATCCAAGTGGCACCCCTGAACAACAGCTCAGGCTAGGCAACCCTCCGGCACAAGAGTGATCTCACTTATGGCTGCTTCCTTCCGGACCTGACCAGGTTCATGAGTACTCATTGCGGAGGACCCAACCGTCAACACCACGTTCAGGGACCAAACCTCACATCGACAAAACCTCTAGCAGGAATTCAACCTCGCTATAGCGGATTGCGAGTTACAGGGCACCGCTACCTCCCCATCTAGCACGGTAAGAAATAGTATAACGTAAGCTTATCCAAATTGCAACCGGGCCTGAACTGGAACCTTTATCCCTATATAAAAACCCCTGCCAATAGGCAGGGGTGGTTTGGATGCAATTAGCAGACAATTCACAGGGAATTGCTGAATTAGATTCCGTATTTTTTCTTGAAACGATCGACACGGCCGCCAGCATCGATAAACTTCTGTTTACCGGTGAAGAACGGGTGGCAAGCGGAGCAAATCTCTACACGAAGTCCTTCTTTAACTGAACCAGTCTCAAAAGTGTTACCGCAAGCGCAGGTTACTTGACCGATCGTGTATTTAGGATGAATTGCTTCTTTCATTACCTTTCACCTCTTTCCGCCCTGAGCCTCAAGCGGACCCAGAGTAAATGGCACAACTTCAGAGATTATAACACGGCCTCATGCGTGTTGCAATCGAATATTATCAAGAGGTGATGAGGCGTTTCGGACGCGCCATCCCGGCTGGAGGAACATGTGTATACGAGCCAATAACGACATCAGGCAGCTCTTCTTCGAAGATCTCAATCATTTGCTTCATTCCGAGAATATCACCTTGAGCTGGAGGGATAAGTTCCAGATAACTCTCCGGGTCGATGTTCAGATTCCGCATTTGAATTAAGCGCAGGTCTGTTCTCCGGGCAAACTCAATCATGGCTTCAATCTCCTCTTCACGATCCGTTACACCTGGGAAGATCAAATAGTTAATCGATGTGTACACGCCTTGTTGAGCCGCATACTTCATTGACTTCTCCACGTTAGCAAGTGTATAACCCCGTGGTTTGTAGTACGCATTATAGTGGTCATCCAGTGCACTAATCGTACTTACACGCATCAAATCCAGCCCCGCATCCACGATGCCCCGAATGTGGTCATTCAAACCAGCGTTGGTGTTAATGTTGATATATCCCATATCCGTAATGGAACGCACCTCACGAATGGCCTCAATAATCAACTTAGCCTGAGTTGACGGTTCACCTTCACATCCCTGCCCAAAGCTGATAATGGACTCAGGTGTTTTCAGATGTTCCAGCATAACCTCAACAATTTCGTCCACACGAGGTCGGAAATTCATTCGGGTCTGCGGGGAAACAAAGCCACTGTCATCTGGTTGTTCCGAAATACATCCGAAGCAGCCTGCGTTACAGGAGTATGATACCGGAACTCCACCTTCCCAACGATTCAGGAACGTATTTGACGAGGTCAGACATTCATACCCAAGTGCACAGTTGGACAAATGGGTATACAGACGATTCTCAGGATACTTTTCAGTCATCCGCGTAACTCCAGCACGTACGTCATCACGGTCACAGTTCAGCGGATTCCACTGATCCGGTTGATCGGACATCCGGGCTGTAACGTAGAATGCGTCATCTTTCCATACCACTGCGGAATACCCGAACAAGGGAAGCTTATATTCTTTATCCGTTTTCACATAGCCCGGCAAACACAGCCGAGTAAACCCTTGCGGAAGCAAAGCCCCGACCGCCTGTGTATCACTCGGAAGAGGCATCATCTCGCCGGTGTCTGGATCCATCCCAATGGGACGAGTGCTTGGTAATCCAACCAGAGTTGCTCCCTCTGGTAGAGGAATGAGTTCATCCTCCATAATTTCAACGATCATATCTCCACTACGGGCAAGCCCATACAGGGATGGGTGATCAAATACATTTCCTTTTTCATCTGCGTATACTAAATACATGATGTTCTCCTCACATCTAATGGGTTAAACCGAACGACGAGTTTATGGTAAATCCAGCAGCAGAACTGCCAAATTCGAATGCGTAAAAGTACTTTTTAAGTTGTTGTTGCTGAGGTAGCCGTCTGTCTCGGCGAACGCCGAGTCGTTGTGGTCCCCGAATTGCTTGTATTGTTGCCCGCTGCATCAAACGCAGCCAAAAATTCTGCATTCGTTTTGCTGTTACGCAGTTTTTTCAGGAAGCTTTCCACAAAATCATGGGAGTCATTCATATTTTTACGAATGGTCCAGATGGTATCCAGCTCTTCCTTGCTTAGCAGCACTTCTTCTCTGCGTGTACCCGAACGGCGAATATCGATGGCCGGGAAGATACGGCGTTCTGCCAGCTTGCGGTCCAGATGAAGCTCCATATTACCCGTACCTTTAAACTCTTCATAGATGATATCATCCATACGAGATCCCGTATCGATTAACGCTGTTGCCAGAATAGTCAGGCTGCCGCCCTCTTCCACATTCCGCGCAGATCCAAAGAAACGTTTTGGGCGGTGGAATGCTGCAGGGTCAATACCCCCACTAAGCGTCCGTCCGGATGGTGGGATAACCAGGTTATATGCACGAGCAAGACGCGTAATGCTGTCCAGCAGAATAACGACATCTTTTTTCGCCTCAACCAGACGCAGAGCACGTTCCAGCACCAGTTCCGCAACCTTGATATGATTCTCAGGCAGCTCATCGAACGTAGAAGCCACAACTTCCCCTTTTACCGAACGAGACATATCCGTTACTTCCTCCGGACGTTCATCAATCAACAGGACAAACAGTTCAATTTCTGGATTGTTGGTTGAAATGCTGTTGGCAATTTCTTTGAGGAGAAGCGTCTTACCTGCTTTGGGAGGTGCTACGATCAATCCGCGCTGTCCCAAACCTACAGGAGCCAGCACATCCATAATGCGTGTAGACAAATGGTTGGGGGATGTTTCGAGAACCAGCTTTTTCTGCGGATACAATGGGGTTAATGCCGGGAAGTGAAGTCTCTCCGCAGCGGCTGAAGGATTCTCACCGTTTACCGCATTGACTTGCAGCAAACCGAAATATCTCTCGTTTTCCTTCGGCGTTCTACATTTACCAGATACGAGGTCACCCGTTCTAAGATCGAACTTGCGAATCTGCGAGGCCGATATATAAATGTCTTCGGTGCTAGGCAGGTAGTTAATCGGGCGGAGAAAACCGTAACCTTCAGGAAGGATCTCAAGCACACCTTGCATAAACATCAAACCGCTCTGTTCAGCCTGAGCTCGTAGTATGGCAAAGATCAATTCTTTCTTCTTCAGTGTGCCATAGTAGGGAATCTGATATTTTTTGGCCAGTTTGTAGAGGTCCGTTAGTTTCATTTCTTCCAAATCGGAAATTTGTAGATCCATATAATAACCACCTATTCAATTAATAAGTCCGTGAAATGGATAGTTTCGCTTGATGATCGGCTATAGGAGAACAACACAAATCAGCTGCGTTCTCTTCTGTCCATTGTACGGAATGTAACCGTTATAATGCAAATACTTGTCGTTGAGTGTAAGTTTCCGGGTGGGATGACCATGATACAGTGTTACACACTTGTAAGTGAACATATAATTCACGAGGCTTTCGATCCGGGTACCCAGTCATGGAGCACAGACCAATCGGGGTTTGGGGAAAGGAATGATGTCAGTTCTTACAGCCATATGATATTTGATCCAAAAAAAGACCCTCCGGTTAAGGAAACAAAAACCATTTCGTCTTATCCCGGAGAGGCTGAGAACTCTATTAGAATAGGTTTACCCAATTGTTGTAAGGTTATGCAGTTCTGTCAAAATAATAACGTCAAGTCACCAATCTTGCAATATGGTAGCTTACGCTATTCCGTTTCACGCCATACATCTGCACCAAGAAGACGCAGGTTGGTGACGAGGTGATCATATCCACGATCAATAAACTCGACGCCTGTCACTTCAGTCACACCTTCTTTAACAGTCAGACCGGCAATGACCAGCGCTGCTCCGGCACGAAGATCTGATGCTTTTACTTTGGCCGCATTCAGTGCACCGCCTTCAATGATGGCTGAACGACCTTCCACTCGAATTTTGGCGCCCATACGCACCAGCTCTGGCACATGCTTAAATCGATTGCTGTATACAAAATCGCTCAGGACACTTACACCCGTCGCTTGAGTTAATACACTTGTCATCGGAGACTGCAAATCGGTTGGAAATCCCGGATACACCAGAGCCTTCACATCCACATGACTATAGGAAGGTTGTCCAATGACACGAATACTCTCATCCATCTCTTCAATGCCCACACCCATCTCCAGCAATTTGGCGGTTAACGCCTCCAGATGTTTGGGAATGACATTGTCGATCAAAACATTACCGCGCGTTGCCGCTGCAGCAATCATATACGTACCCGCCTGTATGCGGTCCGGAATAATGGAATGACGGCAGCCTTTGAGCTCCGACACGCCCTCAATACGAATCGTTTCAGTACCCGCACCCTTGATGCTGGCACCCATTGAATTCAAAAGTGTTGCTACATCTATAATCTCAGGCTCTTTAGCCGCGTTTTCGATAATTGTAGAGCCTTTGGCACGTGTTGCCGCCAGCATAATGTTAATGGTTGCACCTACACTGCTTACATCCAGGTAAATCTTAGCTCCACGCAGCTCTTTGGCATGCAGATGGATGGATCCATGTTCGTTTGTTACTGTTGCGCCAAGCGCTTCAAAACCTTTGATGTGTTGGTCTATCGGACGAGGCTCAAAGTTACAGCCTCCAGGCAAACCAATTGTTGCTTCTTTGAATCGTCCAAGCAATGCCCCCATCATATAATAAGAAGCACGCAGCTTCTTCACGGGACCATTCGGCATAGGTATAGATTTGATATCGGAAGGATCGATCTTCATCTGACTTCCTTCCCAGAATACACGAGCTCCGAGTTCCTCCAAAATTTCCGCATAAACCGCCACATCACTTAAAAGTGGCAGGTTATCCAGCACGACCTCTGATTCGGCAAGCAATGCTGCAGGAATAAGCGCAATGGCGCTGTTTTTGGCGCCGCTTATGGTTACAGTCCCCTGTAACGGACGTCCGCCACTAATCATCAATTTTTCCATAAAGCTTAATGTCCCCCTACGTGTTTTGCAGCCGACGAACGGCATGACGTGCTGATGGCTCCCTACGTGAAATAAGGTGTGAAAATGGAAAGACACCGGCTAGGCGGTGTTCTTTCCACTTCACAGTATGGAACTGGTAAAGATAAATTACGCTTTGTTGTTGGAACCAAACTCGCGGATTTTACCTTTAACGGTTTCTTTGATTGCTTCACGGCCTGGTACGATGAACGTACGTGGATCGTAAGCATCTGGTTTAGCTGCAAGCACTTCACGAACCGCTTTTGTGAACGAAATTTGGTTCTCAGTGTTTACGTTGATTTTGGAAGTACCCAGGGAAATGGCTTTATCGATGTCATGTTTAGGAATACCTGTACCACCGTGCAATACGAGTGGAACTTGTACCGCATCACGAACTTCTTCCATTTCTTTGAAGCCCAGGTTTGGCTCGCCTTGGTAAGGACCGTGTACGGAACCCAGAGCTGGTGCCAATGTGTCGATACCTGTTTCTTTGACGATACGGATACACTCGTTCAGGTCAGCGTATTGGATGCCGCCGATAACGTCATCTTCCTGGCCACCAACAGTACCTACTTCAGCTTCAACGGAAACGCCTTTAGCGTGTGCATATTCAACGACTTTTTTCGTCATTTCAATGTTCTCGTCGATGGAGTGGTGGGAACCGTCGATCATAACGGAAGTGAATCCGGCATCGATTGCTTCTTTACATTTATCAAAGCTGGAACCGTGGTCCAGGTGAATCGCAACTTCAACGGTGATTTTCATGTCATGAATAAGTCCTTCTACCATTTTAACTACTGTGTAGAAGCCACCCATGTGACGTGCTGCACCTTCGGATACACCAAGGATTACAGGAGATTTCTCTTCTTCTGCAGCTGCAAGAATCGCTTGAGTCCACTCAAGGTTATTGATGTTGTATTGACCAACTGCATATTTTCCTTCAAGTGCTTTGTTCAACATGTTTGTCATAGAAACTAATGGCATGGTTTCAATCCTCCTAGGGTTTGGGTTGTGTCTATGGTTTTTAGCCGAAATCACATACGGGCTTATTATACCACATCCCATGTCAAATACTAAACAAGCATTTGCAAAAATGCTGTGCTTTGCAGCACAGTTTTCATAGACACCGCATGAAGCCGCTCCCATTTTCAATATTCCCTCGTTAATTGGACGAAATACCCATTGCCCCCAAGAAGTACATGCCCTATAGGCGCAGACAAAAAAATCCTGCATTCACAGGATTCAGCTGCACTTATTCGCCGTATCATTGCGAAGCTGCATATTGACGGCCACGCGCATTTCATCAATATCAAACGGCTTCGTGAAATGCATAAGCGCACCGAGATCAGTAGCTTCCTTGATCATGTCCAGTTCGCCATAAGCTGTCATCATGATGACTTTGATATCCGGATCAATTTCCTTAATATGCTTCAAAATTTCAAGGCCATCCATGCCTGGAATCTTCATATCGAGCAACACTAGATCAGGCTTATCTGTATTCACAATTTCCAGAGCGATCTTGCCATTGGGAGCCTGGAATGTGTTATATCCCTCACTGCTGAATACTTCCATTAAGAGGATTCGAATCCCGTTCTGGTCATCAACGATTAACACTTTTTTATTTTCCACTCTGTAACCTCCTGGATTTTAGGAAAGCATGTATTTCTCCGAATCTGGATAACTATCCCATAGTCGTCATGATAAGTATTCTACCCTCCCCATTAAAATCCTGCCCCAAGCACAAATTACAGCAAACATTTTATCCATGTCACGCTTGCACGCGAGCTACTGCCGAAACCAAAAAAGAGGTGCTCACCGCACCAGCCTGCAAACACAGGCCAATCGGCAAACACCCCTCTACATTATAGGGTAAACTCGATATTATTTTTCTGCATTTTCCAATGAAGCTTTTACGAATTCACGGAACAATGGCTGTGGACGGTTCGGACGGGATGTAAATTCCGGATGGAATTGTACAGCTAGGAACCACGGGTGTCCCGGAAGTTCCACGATCTCAACCAGACGGCCATCCGGAGATGTACCGGAGATGACCAGACCTGCTTTTTCAATCGCTTCACGGTACTCATTGTTGAACTCATACCGGTGACGGTGTCTCTCATATACCAGCTCGTCATCATAACATGCCATAGCCAAAGAACCTTCTTGCAGCTTACAAGGATATAGACCCAGACGCATTGTACCGCCCAGATTTTCGATATCTTTTTGTTCTGGCAGCAGGTCGATTACCGGGAATTCAGTAGCCGGGTTAATCTCAGAGCTGTTCGCACCATTCAGACCCACAATGGAACGTGCATATTCGATTACGGAAACCTGCATACCCAGGCAAATACCGAAGAATGGAATGTTTTTCTCGCGGGCATAACGGATCGCTGATACTTTACCTTCGATACCGCGATCTCCGAAACCACCCGGAACAAGGATACCGCCAACACCATGCAGCAGGTCGCCTACGTTCTCGTCAGTAATATCTTCGGAATGGATCCAGCGAATCTTCACATCTGCGTTGGATGCAAATCCTGCATGAGACAGGGATTCAACAACACTCAAATAAGCATCGTGCAGTGCTACATATTTACCAACAATGGCAATCTCAACGGTACGCTGCAATTTGCTGATGCGGTCAACCAGCCCTTCCCACTCGCTCATATCCGGTGCAGGAGTGGTCAGCTTCAGGTGATTTACCACGATTTCATCCAAACCTTCTTCACGCAAGTTCAAAGGTACTTCATACAACGTGCTTGCATCACGACATTCAACTACGGCATTTTCATCAATGTCACAGAAGAGAGCGATTTTGGCTTTCATGTCTTTGGACAGCTCGTACTCTGTACGGCATACAATCACATTTGGCTGGATACCGATACTGCGCAATTCTTTCACGCTGTGCTGGGTTGGTTTGGTTTTCACTTCACCAGCTGCCTTGATGTAAGGAATCAGCGTTACATGGATATACATTACATTGTCACGGCCAACATCACTCTTGATCTGACGAATAGCTTCCAGGAAAGGCAAGCTCTCAATATCGCCTACAGTTCCGCCGATCTCTGTAATAACCACATCCGAACCTGCTTCACGTCCAGCGCGGAATACGCGCTCCTTGATCTCGTTCGTAATGTGCGGAATAACCTGTACCGTGCCGCCGAGGTATTCTCCGCGCCGCTCTTTGCTAATAACGGAGGAATACACTTTACCCGTCGTGACGTTGCTGTTTTTGGAGAGGTTGATATCGATAAAACGTTCATAGTGACCAAGGTCCAAATCCGTTTCCGCGCCATCATCCGTTACAAAAACCTCACCGTGCTGATAAGGACTCATTGTTCCCGGGTCGATGTTGATGTATGGGTCAAATTTTTGAATAGTTACCTTGAGACCTCTGTTTTTCAGCAGTCTGCCCAACGAGGCAGCCGTGATCCCTTTACCCAGGGAGGACACAACTCCGCCCGTCACGAAAATATACTTTGTCACTGTTATTACCCTCCTAATATAAATGCAGAAATTCAGGCGATATATGGTGTTATCGTAACCCGTTTCCCAGGTAATCATCGTTAAAAAGAGCAATGGCAGAAATTCCCTGCATCTGCGAACTGCTCTTTTGTGCGAAGACCGTGTGTAAACCTTGTTCTACAGCTAAGAATGGTGCAAATTTTCCGAAAAGCCAAACATCCATGCCTGTCCACAAGATGGCATCAACCGATCTCTTGTCGACGTTTTTTTATATACAAAAAATGGGCCACGGATGTTTGGCCGGGAGCGTGCGGAAATCAATCATTTTGCAATATTCTGCCTCTAAAAATACAAAAAAAAGTACTCCCGCAGGACGGGGCACTTTTTATAAAAAACATAAATATATTCTCGCTCATTCATAAGCCCATGCAATAGTTTACCCGTTACCCCGTTCGCTGTCAAGGCTGACTATCTGGGGAAAACGGGTAAATTATCGACGTCAAAAATGACGGTTACTTATCGGAATCGTCGTCAAAATCATCCTCGTCTTCGGACTCATCTTCATCGTCTTCATCGAGGTCTTCGTCATCCAAATCATCATCTTCAACCAGAACTTCTTCATCGCTGTCATCTTCATCAAAGATGTCGTCATCGTCGTCGTCATCATCGTCATCATCATCTTGATCATCATCGGCATTGTCGAAGTCTTCGTCACTGTTGTAGCTGTCTTCCTCTTCGCCAAAGTCCTCATCTTCCAGATCATCGTCTTCATCGTTGATGATGCGCGGACGCTTCGCACCAGTCATGGAGTCTTCTGTTCCACCTACTGGATACCAGCGTTTCAATCCCCAAAGACTTGTACCGACGCAGGCAAAACGGCCATCGATATTGATCTCGGTATATAGCTGGGCGATAAACTCGTTGATTTCTTCATCAGTCATTCCGCGCTGTTTCGCTACCTCATTCATCAAATCACGGTAGTAGTACGGCGTATTGGCCGCTTTCAGCACCATAAAGGCAAGGTCAACCAAAGGAATCTCTCTTACCTTTTCTTTATCAATTTTCAAATTGAGCGAGGTACTCACTGACAGACACTTCCTCTCACACATAATTCACTTTATATCCCTACGAGCTGGACCGTTACGTAATAACATATCCATTAACAAACCTAAGTAAAACCTATTTAGCGGTAAAAAGCAAGTTTTTATGTAGGCATTTGATATAAATTCAAGGTGCCGTGCTTCCCGTTTGCAAATATGTCGATTCTGTAAAAGTTAGCGAAAAATGAAAAAGACGGAGTCCCCTCCGCCTTCTGACTGTATACCCTCGTAGGATTGCTCCTCACCAGGTTCCCCGCAAGAGCCCTCTAGCTCTCCATCCATCATATGTCCCTGCGCCCGTTTTGACACGAAGACAACGTCTTTTTGTAAAAAAAGGGCAAGTTCCCCATGCGGCGGGATGAACGCATTCATAGAATACCTCAGCATGTTCATCCCGAAGGGGGCAGCCCATAATGGACTATACTGGTTTTTTGCATCAATTAGTTGAAGGAATGCAACGTCCTGAACCGGAACAGGCAGGGCGGTACCTGATCCGGTTCGCCAAACCTGGACAGTATGAAGCCTGTCTGCTTGAGCTCTCGCGGATGCGGAATGAGCATACTCATCTTAGCATGATACGATCCTCACGGCTGGCCCGCTCCATTATCGCTCCGGTCCATTGTCCGGAGGTTCTGGATCAATACCGTGATGAGATTACCGTAGAGGAAGATACGCAAATCTCCCTTCATGCAACAGCCCTTCACAACAAGCCGGCCACAGCTCAAGGGGTTCCATGGGGAGTGAAGCAGATTCGTGCACCGAAAGTATGGTCCGTCTCCACAGGACACCGGATCAAAATCGGCGTGATCGATACAGGTGCCGATTATCACCACCCTGACCTCAGGTACTCCCTGGCTCGCGGGATCAACCTGTTAAACCGCAGTCTGCTTCCTCATGACGACAACGGTCATGGTACCCATATTGCCGGTACGATCGCCGCAGCGAATAGCACGGAAGGCATGATTGGCGTAGCTCCGCGTTCCCTGATCTATCCGGTCAAGGCATTTGACCATAACGGCTCCGCCTATGTCTCTGATATTGTACTGGGCATCGACTGGTGTGTGCGTAACCGGGTCGATATTATCAATATGAGTTTCGGTATGAAAACCCGCAGCAAGGCACTCCTTGATGTGGTTAACCGTGCACATCAGGCTGGCATCGTCATTGTCGCTTCGTCAGGAAATGACGGCAAACGCCGCAGCATCGATTATCCTGCACGCTATCCGCAGACCATTTCGGTGGGAGCCACCGACAAAAATCGGCGGATTGCGTCCTTCAGCAACCGCGGCGCATATGTGGATGTCTATGCCCCTGGCGACAAGATCATCTCTTCCTGGGTGCAGGGCAAGCACCATGAGATGAGTGGTACATCCATGGCTACGTCTCATGTGAGCGGTGCTATTGCACTACTGCTCGCGAAGCATCCGGGTCTCTCGCCCAGCGAGATCAAGACGATGGTCAAGCGCGCAACCGTTCCGCTGCGCGCACGCAAGTCCACCACCGCGAAGAGCAAAGTACGCGGTGGCGAAATTGACGCACTCCGGCTGATGCAGGAGGGCGGCGGGTAATGGGGCAGCTGCGTATTGCCGCTGCCCTTGGGGTCTTGCCAGCAGCAGCCTATGGCTGGCTGGCTGGCTCGGTGCCCGGCTAGTCCGCCAAGTCTTGGCGGGATGAGGCACCGGGCACAGCAAAAAAGTCTCCATGTCCACGCTGCATTGCAGGCGTGATGCATGGAGACTTTTTGCCATGGCCAAGCCGCTGCTGCGGTGCTTGGCCTGACGGTTTACATTTTGTCTGGTGCGGATACGCCAACCAGACGGAGCGCTGTCGCGATGACGGTGCGAACGGCACCGATCAGCGCCAGACGCGCTTGGGTTTGACCCGCGTCTTCGGTAATGACGCGTTCAGCACGATAGTAGCTATGGAACAATGAAGCCAGCTCATATACATAACGGATCATGCGATGAGGCGCATATCCGGTAGCTGCTGCGGCAATCTCTTCAGGCAGCTCGCCCATTTTGCGAAGAAGATCGAATTCATGTTCCGTATTCAGCTTGGACAGGTCAATCTGTGCCAGCGGAAGCAGTTCAATACCCTGCTCTTCAGCCTGACGGTATACGCTGCATACGCGGGCATGTGCATATTGCACGTAGAATACCGGGTTCTCATTGGACGTCGAAATCGCGAGATCCATATCAAAGTCCAGATGGGAATCCATGCTGCGCATCGTGAAGAAGTAACGGATCGCATCAATACCTACTTCATCCATCAGATCTTCCATCGTTACCGCTTTACCGGTACGCTTCGACATCTTCACTTTTTCGCCGTTCTGGAACAAGCTCACCATCTGTGCAATCAATACCACCAGCTTGGATGGGTCATTACCCAGTGCCTGCATTGCTGCTTTCATCCGTGGAATATATCCATGGTGGTCAGCTCCCCAAATGTTGATCATCGTGTCATATCCACGGGAATACTTGTCACGGTGATATGCAATATCCGGCGTCAGGTACGTGTACGTGCCATCGTTTTTGATCAATACACGTTCCTTGTCGTCACCATATTGCATGGTTTTCAGCCAAGTTGCTCCGTCTTTTTCGTAAATTTCGTCACGGTCACGCAATTCGTCAAGGACACGAAGCACTTCCCCATTGTCGTACAGAGAAGTCTCGCTGAACCAGATGTCAAAGTTGACGCGGAAGCGATTCAGGTCGCGCTTGATTTTATCGAGCTCTTTCTCCAGACCATAGTCACGGAAATAAGCAGCACGGTCACCTGGATGCATCGACAGCAAGCTGTCTCCCTTTTCGGCTACCAGCTCCTTGGCAAATCCTTTGATATCCTCGCCGTGGTAACCATCTTCCGGCATCTCGGCATCCTGACCGAGCTCCTGCAAATAACGTGCTTCAATGGAACGTGCCAGGTTAAACACCTGGTTACCCGCATCATTAATGTAGTATTCACGTGTTACGTCATACCCTGCATAATCGAGGATGTTGCAGAGCGCATCACCCACAGCCGCTCCACGGGCATGTCCCAGATGCAAGCTGCCTGTCGGGTTTGCACTGACAAACTCCATCTCGACCTTGCGCCCTTCGCCGACATTGATCCGTCCGTAGTTCTCACCTTGTTCATGAACAAGTTCAAGCACCGGGTAAAGGTAGCTCTTGTCCAATTTGAAGTTGATAAAACCTGGTCCGGCAATCTCTGCCTTCTCGATTCCAGCTTCCACAAGGTTCAGATTCGCAATGATCTCTTCTGCAATCTGGCGTGGATTGCGCTTGGCAATCTTGGTCAGCTGCATGGCTGCATTGGTCGCCAAATCCCCGTGCGACTTGTCACGCGGCACTTCAAGTGTGATGGCTGGCAGTTCCTCTTGCGTAACGAGGCCGGCAGCAACAACAGCATTGCCGATCGCGGTACTTACCCGTTCGTTAATCGTATCTAGTGGATTACGTGTCATGAAATTGGTTCCTCCTGTATGTGCAAACTGATCTCAAAATGTCCGGCTTCTTCGTCAAAGCGATAAAAGTCATAGCTCCACGCTGCGCGTGCGCTCAATCCCTGTATGGAAAGGTCCAGCTTATGTGTATGCGTGGACAGGGTAAATAACATGTAAGGTGATCGGTAAAAACCTGGGAGCTTGCGATTCATTTCAAACGTTTGCTCCGATTCCACCTCACCATGGCGTATAATCTTGAGGGATTGTCCACCAAGCTTCAATGTTGTTCGAGTAATACCGCCCTCAGGTCCAGCCTGCGGCTCTTCGTAACGAACGTAGAGCACAGAACCCTTCAAAACGGCTTCACCCTTCATTTCCTGCAGCACATCTTCGCCTTCATAACGGCTGTGCAGCCGGATCTGAACCGGTCGCATGTTCGACATGAATGTTAACCTCCAATATATTCGAGGCGGCGCAAAATCGGGCAGGACCGGTGAGAACAGCCCTTCCCGAATTCGAGTACCGCTATACGCGCTAATATGACCAGATAGCTCGCTATCCTACACTCTACTGTATAACTATATCCAGTTCACCCGCTCAATTCAAATCCAAATTCAGAGTTTTTGTCCCATATCATCAAAAAAAGCAGAGCGACACCCTAAAAGTGCAGCCCTGCTTTGTTACATTATAATGAAATCAAACGTTAGAGGCTCGACCATCTGGATTCATAAGGGAATGGGCAGGTCGATTCTGCCAGCTTGGCACGAACCTGGACCAGACAGCTGCAATAGCGGCAGGTCGTGCCATATTGCAGCCCTGGGCAGTCTGCACAGCAGGATAATCGCCTCTCATATTCCTCGTCCTGCACGACAGGGCGCGAACGCGATGCAATCTCCACCAAACGGGCCATTTTGGAATCACTGATGTTGACAGCATGCTGATCACTGCAGCCCTTACACGACTCCTGCTTAGCCCCAACATGACTTGAATCCGATGTGCTCATCGCATTAGTCCTGGATTGCAAGCACCCCTACAGATGCAGGCGGCAGAACAAAACGCAATTCCTGATTAACCAGAGTAACACCCTTCCAATCCGTTGGCTCAACCTTGCTCGGATCTTCAAATGTATTGAATGCACCAAAATCGGCATGATGCAGAATTCGACCAGAGACGGAAGAAGATTCCGCAGCGTCAAGCTGGCATACCACTTCCAGCTCATCTGTGTGACTGAGATTGCATGTCGTTACATGAATCACGCCGTCCTTATTGCGGGAAGCGGACAAGCTAAGCTGAGGAATAGTATCTTCACCAAGCGTATATCCAGGGCTCTCATAGTTCAGCTCCAACCGCTGTGCATCCATATGAACCTGATACATATCAAACACATGATATGTTGGGGTGAGCAGCATACGCTCGCCTTCTGTCAGGACCAGAGCCTGCAGCACATTAACGATCTGTGCCAAATTGGCCATTTGCACCCGTTTATTGTAGCGATTGAACAGGTTGAGGTTAATGCCAGCCACGAGCGCATCCCGCATTGTGTTTTGCTGATAGAGGAATCCTGGATTCGTCCCTGGCTCGACGTTGTACCAGGTTCCCCATTCATCAATAATAAGTCCCACCTTGCAGTCCGGGTCATATTTATCCATAATCTCGGAATGCTTCACGATCAATTCTTCCATGCGCAAAGTACGCTTCAGGGTCTGAAACCAGGCTTGATCATCAAATCCGGTCGATTCGCCCTTATCACTCCACACTCCCGTAGGCAATGTATAATAATGAAGGCTTAAGCCGTTCATGTGCTGTCCCGCTTCACGCATCAATACTTCTGTCCAGTGGTAGTTGTCCTCGTTGGGCCCGCAGGCAATCTTATAGATCTGATTATCAGAATAATTACGTACATATGTAGCATACCTACGATACTCATCCGCGTAATACTCGGCACGCATGTTACCGCCGCATCCCCAGTTTTCATTACCCACGCCAAAGTAAGTCAGTTTCCACGGCTTATCCCTACCGTTATCCTTGCGCCAGTTGGCCATGGGAGATTCCCCGTCAAACGTTATGTATTCAACCCACTGCTGCATTTCATGGACGGTTCCGCTACCCACATTGCCACTGATATATGGTTCTGTTCCTAACAGCTCACATAATCTTAGGAATTCATGTGTTCCAAAATGGTTATTCTCTTCCACGCCGCCCCAGTTTGTATTGATCATGCGTGCACGTTCATTCTTCGGGCCAACGCCATCCTTCCAGTGATATTCATCAGCAAAACAACCACCCGGCCAGCGAAGTACCGGAATATTCAGCTTCTGCAGTGCGGCCAGCACGTCATTGCGTATCCCTTCCGTATTCGGAATGGGCGAATCTTCCCCTACCCAAATCCCTTCGTAAATACAGCGTCCCAAGTGCTCAGAAAAGTGACCGTATATATTGCGATTTATTAATCCTTGATCTGAATTCACCTTTAAAGTAACACCAACCATAATTTCAACCTCCCAAAATGTGTTGTTACCGCTTACAATAACTTGTTTTCAAACAGGTTTCAACCGTTTTTATTTTTACAAAAACAAGCCCTTTACCAGCATAATTCCTCTGGAAAGGACTTGTTTATCGGGCACAATCAAAATAGAGCTACGAAATGGTTTTTTTTCGATTCAACTAGTGAATTTGGTTAGTTGTTATTTCAAATTAAAGGGCCATTTAATCCTGCTCTGAAGGTAACAACATTTTTTGTACCCAAGAAGTTCCCCCATCTGTCGTTTGATAGACGGCAGGTGAGTTGTCACTTGTTACAACGAGCCAGCCTGTTTGGGCTGATGGGAAAGAGATCCGCGAGCTATAACCCGGAGCCTTCAGATCGATATTTTTCCACGTGGAACCTGCATCATACGAACGCCCAATACCCACTTTACCAGCAGCAGGAGATCCACCTGAGAGATAAGCAGCCTGGTCAACGATTAGCGCCATGTTCCCTGGATGGCCCCCTGGGTCTGCCGGGCCTTTTCCTTTCCCGATATTGCTGCCACCTGGTGCAGGGCCTCCACCTGCTGTCGACTGAGCAAAAACCTGCCTCCAGCTTCTGCCTTCATTCCCGCTTGCATATAGAGAATACGATTGTTGAGACATACCTGCATTACCATACAGGACAGCCCATACCTGCTTCCCGTTTGCATATAGATCTGCCCCATTCCATGTGGCCGAAGCGACTTTGAGAGAGGCTGTCCAGTTCTTACCCCCATCTGTTGTCCGTAGCAGCTGATATCCCGAGCCCGGTACAACTTGTACAGCATACCCTTGTTGATTTGTGGTGAAAGCCGCCGATCTTGTATTTGCGGGGGTAAGGATTTTAATCCAGCTTAATCCGCCGTCCTGTGTTCGATACGCACCATTATAGGTATAGCCGTAACCTTCGTTTTTATTTTTAAAATCAATTCGCTTGAACTGCATGCCAGGGGTATCAAGTCGGTTCCAGTGTGATCCCCCATCCGTCGTGCGAATAAGATACGTCTTGGCAGAATCCTTCATTTGCGCTAAGGCAAATCCATTTACGTTATTCGGAAAATCGATCTGCATGAACTGCCATTGTCCAGTATAGATGGATTGCCATGTACACCCCGCATTCGAGGTGCCAATCAGGAACCCCTCCCCAGCAGCACGACCCGTTGTGTTGTTCAGGAAATCAATGTCTGTAAACTGCAGATGCTGATCTTCTACACCGCTGCCTTTCTTCAATGCAGCAGACAATCCGTGATCTCCACTTCCACAAGTGGATGAAGCTGCAGCAGCACTTACACCGGACTGTGCATATACCGGCCCCAATCCCCAGGCCAGCGTTAAGGATAATGCCAATGTCCCAATCCGTTTCCATGTGATCGCACTCTTTGTTGTCATCGCGACACCTCCTTCTATGTTTTACCCGAATTTGCACGTTCTAAGGTAACAATTGGTTTCTCACCAATGACATTACTGCAATAAAAAAACCACCTTCACCTACGATTGGTATCTTGTAGATAAGGGTGGTCGTTCGTAAACGTTTGGATGACCTCAATTAAATGGGATATGTCTTCATCGCAATAATAACAAAACTGATACTAAGAAACAGACATAGCCCAAAATTTAATTTGTTGTATCTAAATTCCCGGATACTATATGCTGCAAAAAGCATGGCTAGGTTACACAACAGCCAGGTCAGATTAAAAAATACGGTCATCATGGATATAAGATTGATTATAAATATCACAAGAACGGAGCTAAACCACTTTGGAACCATACTCAAGTGAGCCAGAATCGCTTGCATAGACATCCACCTTTCTCTATACCCAATATTATACATCATTGATAGATTCACCCCACTCTTTAAATTGCTCTTGAAGAACGAGGCATTCATGGTATGCAATAAATGGTAGAGTCATGCGAACATACGTGCTATAATTGATATTAAGGACCGTGAATATGGTGGATGTTTTCATGACCACGGCGCAGCTTCCCGAGAGGGGGTGACGTCGATGGTCAAACTTGTGGCGTTGCTTGATGTGATCCGGTGGATTGCTGCGATTCTCAGTCTGGTACTGAGTATACGAAGGCTATACCGTTGGTTGCGTAAAAAGTTTCGTAACAAGCGAAAACCCACCTCATAGGTTGGAGCCTGACGGTGGGTTTCGCTTGAACTAAGCTATTCAGTTTAATGCACGCCGTGGCAGTCCACAGCCTTTCTGGTCCTCAGAGTCCTATGTCGCTACCAACGACAAGGGCTCTTTTTATAGTATATGGCCGAACCAGACCACCATATACTTCCTGCTATAATACAACAATAATTTGATATATTACCTATTAACGTTGTACCCAGTATAACATAGTCGTGGGCCGAGGTTCAATGAAGTGAACCCCACCCAATCAAATATTCGACTCGCTAAAACTGGATGGTGGAGCATCCTTTACAAGTTTCCTGATAACGAAAACACCCTCCCCTACGCAATATTGGAACCGCGCAGGAAGAGAGTGTTATGTTCTAACCATTATTCAGGTTATTTTATTACTTCACGAAACCAAGCAGCATCTCACGGATCAGCTTAGCCGCTACAATCTGAGTCTGTTGTGTTGGATCATAGATTGGCGCTACCTCAACCAGGTCACAGCCAACTACATTTACATCCGATCCGGCAATCATGTGGACAGCTTCAAGCAGTTCTTTGGACGTGATACCGCCCGCTTCCGCTGTACCCGTTCCTGGAGCAGCCGATGGATCAAGCACATCGATATCGATGGTCACATACACTGGATGATTGCCCATTTTAGGAAGAGCTTCCTTCATTGGAGCTGCGACTTCAAACGGGTAGAAGTTAATGTTCTCCCGGCCATACTGGAACTCTTCACGGGAGCCGGAACGGATTCCGAATTGATAAATATTTTTGCCGCCCATCAGCTCAGCTGCTTTGCGTACTGGCGTCGAGTGGG
Source organism: Paenibacillus xylanilyticus (assembly GCF_009664365.1). Taxonomy (NCBI): domain Bacteria; kingdom Bacillati; phylum Bacillota; class Bacilli; order Caryophanales; family Paenibacillaceae; genus Paenibacillus; species Paenibacillus xylanilyticus. Next base: position 116,999 of record NZ_CP044310.1, on the reverse strand, counting down.
ACAACGGCTCACCTTCATAGCTTTCACGAAGGTCTGCATGTGCATCAATATGAATCAGAATGAGATCCGGGTATTTCTTGTACATTTGTTGGATCACTGGCCAAGTGACCAGATGCTCCCCGCCAAGACCGATCGGGAATTTTTCATCAGCCAGCAGGCTGCCGATATATTCGTGGATTACTTCAAGGCTGCGTCCAGCGTTACCGAAAGGCAAGAGCAGATCTCCAGCGTCGAAGTAAGTCATATCCACAATACTCTTGTCGAGGTACGGGCTGTATTCTTCAAGTCCAACCGAAGCCTGGCGGATATGAGAAGGGCCGAACCGGGAACCCGGGCGGAAGCTGACAGTATAGTCCATGGGCATCCCGTAGATGACCGCTTTGGAATTCTCATAATCCTCGGAACTGCAAATAAATACGTTACCAGAATAAGCTTGATCCAATTTCATTAATGATTTCCCCTTTATTTCGTTAAGTCTTCCACGAATTTAGGAAGTACAAAGGCTGCCTTATGCAAACGTGGTGAGTAGTATTTGGTGTCCATCTCTGGAATTTGAGTCTCATCCACTTGAAGTGGATCATGTTTCTTGCTGCCCATTGTGAATGTCCACAGACCGCTTGGGTACGTTGGAATGTTACAGCCGTATACATGTACAATGGGGAAGATTTCTTTCACATCCTTGTTTACCTTTTGAATCAGGTCTGCTTTGAACCAAGGGTTGTCGGTTTGTGCGACAAAGATGCCATCTTCTTTCAATGCTTCATGGATCCCTTGATAAAAACCACGCTCAAACAGTGGTGCAGCCGGACCTACAGGCTCCGTGGAATCCACGATGATTACATCGTACTCATTTTTATGTTCAATAATATGCATATAGCCGTCATTCACGAGCACTTCAACATTAGGCTCGTCCAGTTTACCGGCGATTTCAGGCATATATTTTTTGGAATACTCAATAACTTTACCGTCAATTTCGACGAGAACTGCTTTTTCTACCGCAGCGTGTTTGATGACTTCACGGATAACGCCGCCGTCACCACCACCTACAACCAACACTTTTTTTGGATTTGGGTGAGTGTTCAGGGCAGGGTGAGCCGCCATCTCGTGATATACGAACTCATCTTTCACAGTTGTCATCACCATACCGTCAAGCAGCAGCATGTTACCGAATTCCTCGGTTTCTACCATAGCCAAGTCCTGAAAGTCCGTCTTCTCGCTTACATATGTCTGCTTAATCTTCGCGGTAATCCCGAATGCCGGGGTCTGTTTCTCCGTGAACCACAATTCCATGATCTCTACCTTCTTTCCGTAAAGTTATTGATCAGCCATATCAAGCATGGCGCTGCACGCCGCCCGGTTCGCACAAGCACGCCCAGCGTTCGGCGCCAAAGCATTAGGGTTGCTGGCTGCGGGAAAGGTCCGCGTTCACTTCATTATATAGATTAAATTGACCACAGCGTGCTAAGCGTCTAACCGATCAACGAATCAATGACAATTGGTGCTGTTCGTCTATCTGTGCCTTTTTGTATGTTGTGCCGAACTGCTACTTTTCATTACCCTTTTGCATTATACGCGATAGATGTTTATCCTGCAAAACGGTTTTTTCTGCAGAAATGCTACATTTAAAACTGTTGGGTGGCAGACTGAATATCCCTGTCCATGAAATCCCATACTGGGAAGAAAAGAAGAAAGGAGCCCGTTCCATGACTCAACATCGCCAGAAAACCCGCAAACGCGGGTTCCGTTTATTAAAATGGATTAAAAGCCTCTCTCTGCTCGCTGTTCTCGGCGTTATTGCGACGATTGCAGGATTGGTGTATCTATATGCGACCAGCCTACCCCTAGCTGATTCGGATCGCAACTCAAGACTGCTGGATAGCCAAGGCGAAGTCATCGCCACCTTCTCTGCAGGCGGCAAGGATTCTGTACCCGTGCAGCTACAAGACATCTCACCAGACCTGGTTAGTGCCACTCTGGCTGTTGAGGATCGCAAATTCTATGACCATTATGGTTTTGACATTCAAGGGGTGGGACGGGCCGTGCTCGTTAACCTGCAGCATATGAAAATGTCCCAAGGTGCCAGCACCCTCACGCAACAGCTTGCGCGAAATCTATATCTTTCTCATGAGAAGACTTGGACTCGCAAGGCCAAAGAGGCCATGTACACGGCACAGCTTGAAATGAAGTACAGCAAAGATGAAATTCTGCAAATGTATCTCAATGAAATCTATTATGGTCATGGTGCCTACGGCATTGAAGCAGCTTCGCGAATGTATTTCGGCAAATCAGCCAAACAGCTCGATTTGGCGGAAAGCGCCATGCTCGCAGGCATTCCAAAAGGCCCCACCTACTATTCTCCATATAACCATATGAAGAACGCGAAGGATCGGCAGAAGATCGTACTGGCTGCCATGGTCGATATCGGCAAGATAACCAAAGCCGAAGCGGACAAGGCTTATGAGGAAATGCTGTCTTTTAAACCGGAAAGTGAACGAAAAACAGTAGAAAGCGCGCCCTATTTCCGGGATTACATTCGCAGCCTTGCAGTCAAGGAGCTGGGCATTAGTGAAGCCATGCTGGACCATGGAGGACTAAATATATACACCACTCTGGATCTGCGTGTGCAAAAGGCAGCTGAAGACGCTGTAGCCAAAGGCATGGACCCGAGCAGTGAACTGGAGACAGCTCTCGTGTCCATAGACCCTCGTACAGGCTATATTAAGGCTATGGTAGGCGGCAAAAACTACCGGAACAATCAGATCAACCATGTGCTGGCGACGACACGCCAGCCAGGATCTGCATTTAAGCCTATTATGTATCTGGCTGCACTGGAATCCAAAGAGCTGACAAGTGCATCCATCTTCAATAGCGAACCAACCCTGTTTCACTATGACAATGATCGCAAGACCTATAAACCTGGCAATTTCGGCGACAAGTATCTGGGGGAAATTGATCTAAGGCAGGCCATTGCCGCTTCGGACAATATCTATGCGGTCAATACGATAATGCAGATTGGGCCGGATCAGGTTGTGAATATGGCCAAAAGCCTGGGGATTACAAGCAATCTGAGCGCTGTCCCTTCTCTCGCCTTGGGTACCTCGCCCGTAAGCCCACTGGAGATGGCTTCTGCCTTCTCGGTTATTGCTGCAGGTGGACAGCGGACGCCTCCTGTCGCCATTCTGCAGGTGACGGATGCAGCAGGACGTGTCATCTATGAAGCACCACAAACCAAGGCAGAGAATGTGGTAGAACCGGCCGCAGCATATGTACTGACACGTTTAATGGAAAGTGTGTTCGAAAATGGCGGTACAGGGAACCGGGTTGCTACCACAATTAAGCGCCCCGTAGCAGGCAAAACCGGTACGACCAATACGGATGCCTGGATGGTTGGCTTCACCCCCGAACTCTCCACTGCAGTATGGGTCGGTTATGATCAGGGCAAAGCCATCTCCACGTCGGATGGACGCCGCGCAGCACCGATGTTTGCCCAATTTACAGAACAGGCTCTTGCGAGTGTACCGCCTAAGATCTTCCCTGTTCCCGATCATGTGGTCAGTGTCTATATTGATCCCGAGTCCGGAAAACTGGCGGGTAATGGCTGTGAAGAGAAACGGCTTGAGGTTTTCATTGACGGCACAGAACCGACAGAAACCTGTAGCGGAGCAACCGAGAATACTGATCCGAAAAAGAATGAAGAAAGTCGTGAGGTACAGAATCAAGATGGAATCCAGGAAGAGAAGCATTCGTGGTGGAGAGACTTTAAACGTTGGTGGGTAGAATGACGTAACTAAGTAATGACTTAACAATGACTTAATTGCGTCACTGTGATTGACCGGCTTCAGGTTCTTTCTGGAGGTCAAGTAAAGCAAAAGCCCCGAACCGATCATTTCGGTTGCGGGGCTTTTCATGTTCTTTTTAAAGAGAACAGTTATAACGCTTTTATCAGAAAGCTTTATCAGGAAAGTGCTTCTTTTAGTTCATCCGGAGAAGCGTTCCACCACTCTTCATTGTGTGTAATCAACAGCTTCTTGAGAGCAGCACGATCCTCTGGTCCAAGCTCATCCAGCATGAAGCGGCGCTTCATTGCATAATCCATCCGGTTTACATGGTCAGCCAGCAGCTTCCACCCTCGTTTCGCCTCGGTATCGATCCACATCTCGCACGCTGTTGCTCCGCCGTACAATTGTCCCTGTTCCGTACGGTCCACAGCTACCCAAACCAGCCATACCTGGCGACCATTAGGTACATCTTCCCGATTCGTCGAAAACTTGATTCCACGTTCTACCTTGCTCTTTGCATGCATGGCACCAATATCAATCTTTGCCTCGCCATTATCAATAATAACCGGCGACAGGTTGTTCAGATCAATGGAGCCTGCACCGAAACCTTTATGTTTGCTCTTAGCACTTACGATATTCAAGGCAATCTGTTTTTTGCCGTTTTGCTCGTTTTGATCCATAGTTATAGCCTCCAAGGGTTGATACAAATATTTTAACTAATAATCGCCCCATTGCAAACATATACATGCTGTAGATGCTTGTCAACGGGAGGTATTTAACGATGATTCCACTACGCGCCAAGAGCTGGCTTACTGCAATTCTGGCCCTGTGTGTGTTTACCGGAGCCATATGGATCACTCTGGATCACACTCGTTCTACGACATCCGACTTGCCAACGCTCGCCCCGGAATTGGGCAAGCCTCCGGCCAAAGTCCAAACTCCGGCACCTCCAGAAAGTGTACAGACACCTACTGCTGAGGTGTTCAGCAACCGCGTGGTGGAATATCACATGGATGTGAAGCTGGTAGACGGCAATGTTTTGGAGGGAACGCAGACGCTGACCTGGACTCATCCGGGTAAAAAAACAGTCAGCGAACTTTATTTCCACCTATACCCCAATGCATTCTCTTCTACGGACACAACATTTATGAAGGAATCCGGAGGAAAGCTTCGCGGTGATGTGATGCCAACGGACGGTTACGGCTCCATGAATATTACGGAGATGAAAACAGAGGACGGGCTTTCCCTCCTGCACCGGATGCAGTATGTACAGCCGGATGACGGAAACATGAAAGACAAAACGCTCATAAAAGTGAGATTACCAAAACCCGTCAAGGGCGGGGAAACCATTACACTGCACACCCGGTTTGAGGTCAAGCTGCCCAAAATCTTTGCCCGCATGGGAACCGCTGAAAACTTCGTTATGGCAGGCCAATGGTTCCCCAAACTCAGTGTATACGAGCCTGCAGGCACGCGAGGGCGTACGGCTGAAGGCTGGAATCTGCATCAGTACCACGGGAATTCCGAGTTTTATGCGGATTTTGGCATCTATAGTGTGCGTATTCGGGTACCGGACACATACAAGGTTGCTGCGACCGGGTTTCCTACGAAGCAGGCTGTTATAAAAAATGGCGAAAAGATCTATCAATTCTATGCTGACGATGTACACGACTTCGCCTGGGCAGCCTCACCTGACTTTGTTTATGCAGAAGAACCCTTCTCCGCTCCCAACGTGCCAGGTGTACGAATCAAGCTCTATCTGGACCCGGCCCACCAGGATCTGAAGGAACGTTACTTCTATGCAGCCAAAGCAGCTCTTTCGAATTACAGCAAGTGGTTTGGTCCGTATCCGTATTCCACGCTCTCTATCGTTGTTCCCCCAAAAACAGGTAATGGAGCAGGCGGCATGGAGTATCCTACCTTAGTTACAGCCTTCGGCGCGGATGACGCTACACCAGGCTACGATCTGGAACGCACAGTTGTACACGAGATTGGCCATCAGTACTTCTATGGTATGGTTGCCAGCAATGAATTTGAAGAAGCTTGGCTTGATGAGGGGTTCACCTCTTACGCAGAAGACAAACTGATGGAGCAGGAATACGGACTTATTCCGAATCTGCCCGTTCAATCCGGCTTAATTACTTCGCCTGCCTCACTCACGCAGGAGTCCTGGAAGTTTGATTCCCAGAATCATTACGCAGCCAATGTTTACACAAGGGGCAAGCTTGTGCTGCTGGGCATCGAACAACAAGTAGGCGCCAAAACGATGGAACGCATTCTTTCAACTTATGTCAAAAAGTATCGGTTCAAACATCCCACTTCGGCCGATTTCCAAAAGGTCGTGGAGCAAGTGACCCGTAAATCCTGGTCTGATTATTTTAATCAATACGTATATGGGGACGGGATGGCCGACTTCTCCGTGGAGAATATCCAGGTCAAGCCTGTTGAGAAAGATGGTCAAACGTTGTACGAATCATCGGTAACCTTAGTAAAGAAAGGCAGCGACTACGAGAAAGTACCCGTACGCATCGTTTTTGAGGATGGACACATCATCGCCAAGGAATGGGATGGCGGTAACGGTCGAATTACGTACAAGTTAACGTACAGCTCGCCTGTATCCTGGGCCATGACCGATCCGTTATATACCGTTGTGCTGGAGAACCGTCATATGAACAACTTTTTGAAAGCCGGTCTGGATGAACCATCCAAGTTCCGCTGGAGCATGAGTGTAACCAAACTTATTGAAGCTATATTCGGAGGTCTGTCATGGTGAGGTGGAGACAGTGAAAGCAAAAATACGTGAGGGCTGGTTTCTCGTCCGTCAGCATATGTTCATTGTGGCACTTTTATTTCTCTATCAGCTGGTGTGGGGTTACTTCATCTATAAAATGGTGCAATCCGCAGTCATTCCCTTGCTGCTGCGCTATCCGGACCCTGACGCCGGGGAACTGAGTACCATTTTATTCAAAATGGAAAGCCAGCTCAATCTGTCTACCCATCCCGAGGTGCATCGCTATTTATGGATACTTGGGGCCATGCTCCTGCTCCGCATGCTAATTACCCCTCTCATCCAGGCAGGGCTGCTCTACTCATTACAACACTTCAATCATACAGAAGAACGTGTTCCTTTTGTACGTGGGATCAAGGCACTGTGGAAACCGATGATGCTGCTTCATTTCATTAAAACGCTATTATTGCTGCTGCCTGCGTACTGGCTGATCCCCAAGCTGTATAGTATCTTTCTGGATGGATTCCACTCGCTGCAATTGCTCCTGCCAGGCATTCCATATGTAGCCGGATGGATCGTATATGGATGGATCATACATCATGCTTTGTTATATATGCAGTTTGGCGCTACAGCTCACGAGGATCAGGGCGGGGTAAAAGGTACATTTTTGGGTTTATTGCTCGCCTTGCGTCATATCTTTCCTCTCATTGGTATCGCAGTGGTTCTGGGAGGAATTCATCTGCTCATCTTCGGTGCTTTCACATCTGCGTCGTGGTTCCTGACAGGTCTCATCGGTCTCATCCTGCAACAAACCTATCCGCTCGCCAGATGTTTGCTCGATATATGGAAGATATGCGCTCATTTCCGTCTGTGGCAGTCCAAGTCCTCCAAAGGTTAAAAAGTGTAATGAACCGTGCAAAAATTGTTACCATCTTCATGTAAACTTATGTCAATGTTAACGCTTCACAAACGTAAACCCCGACCTTTCCCCGTCAAAGGTCGAGGTTTTTTTTGCTAATTTTCTTGTTAAACGTTGCCAAAGGCTTACTCCTCTGTTACAATAATCGCAGTGAGTTTTTAGTAACAACTTTGTAATCTTTACCTCATGAATTGTAACTACTTAAAATTAAATCGTCATTTCTTGATTTCGCAGGTGCACAACTAGCATAGCCAAATTCCTGGCACCTGGGAAGCGGGGGAACCAGTTATGGGTGAATTGATCTTGCTACAGAGGGATCATAGGGGACCTTCAACCGAATCCTTAAGCTAACCTCGCAGGCGTTGGAAGGGGTATATCTCTTGTTCAAAAAGAAATTAACAGCAGCTGTCCTCAGCTTAACATTCGCACTATCACTTGGAGCAGGCAGCGCATTCGCAGATTCAAAAATGGATAAAGTAATTGATTCAGCAATGGGAACTACATACAAAAGTGGTGGAACAACGCTTAACGGCTTTGACTGCTCTGGATTCACACGGTATGTATTCGAAAAGCTGGGCATCGATTTGGCTCGTCAATCCAGCTCCCAATTCGACATGGGTGACTCGGTATCCCGCATGGAAATGAGACCAGGCGATCTGGTATTCTTCAATACAACGGGTAAAGGGGTTTCACACGTAGGGATTTTCGTGGGTGAAGGTAAGTTTGCACACTCCTCGTCTTCCAAAGGAGTTACCATCAGTTCTTTGAGTGAGAACTACTGGGCCAACCGCTATGTTGGCGCTAAACGGATTATGAGCACGGACGCATATGAGTCACTGGCCCTCGACTAGGGACAAGCTGAGCAACATCATACTGTAACGAAGCATAAATCAACCGCCCGGTACATTCTCCGCAGGAATGTATCCGGCGGTTTTTTTGTGCATCTTCGTCCGTGCCCTTATGATGTTTTTACCCATCCCACTGTAATATAAACGAAATTCCAGGAACTTTTGTTTCACTTTTTTTCAAGGGAGCAAAACCTTGCCAAATGCCCTCCTCTTTTGTAGAGTAAAATCAGGATTAAATATGAAATGACATATGTTATAAACCATTAGCGTATGACTAGAAGTAGCTTGTTCACAATGAAAGGAGCGTGCAGTGGTGTGGATGAATCTTCTGTAACGTTTCACGTTGTGCCGATGCAAGAAGAACATGCAGCATTGATCTGCAGCTGGACATATGAACCACCCTATAACATTTATACCTGGCTGCCCTGGGAACAGATGAAGGCGCTGGAGGTTGAATTCGGGGATGAGCAGCTTCGAAAAGAGCAATATGCAGTTGTACTCGGAGAGCAGGACCAACTTTGCGGATTCGTTCAATTCTTTCCTCTTGAAGGCGGGACGCGGATTGGGCTTGGCATGCATCCTGAACAGTGTGGACAAGGTCGCGGTACTGCCTTCGTCTCTGCGATCGTGAAGGAAGCCATTCGGCGGAACCCTAGTCATGAGATCGATCTCGAAGTGCTCACTTGGAATACGCGAGCTATCCGGGTTTATCTCAAGGCTGGATTTGTCACCCAGGATACGTATGAACGACAGACACCAAGCGGTTTGATGCCCTTTTATTGCATGGTCTATGAAGGACCTCGCTAATCTTAAACTAACCCTTAAACCGCGTAAGACAAAGAAATTCATGCCCGTTTATGTGATTAGTTCAAAAAATTACCACAAAATGCTATGATGTCTTAACAGGTTCCGTTATAATGATATGGACAGTTTCAGTTTAGATGATCTTTCATTCTGGAGGGGACATAACGGATGCACAAATGGATCATGAGCGGGGTATTTTTTGCAGCATGCGCATTGGCTATTGTATTAATGTTTACGCTTCCAGGGAAAGAGGAAGTGGCTGAAGAAGCGAAACCAACCATGCCTGAAGTGGCAATGGATGCCGGACAGGCTGAAGCACTGGTCAAAACCAATTGTATCACGTGTCACGGGGATCAGCTTCAAGGTGGCGTAGGACCTGCACTAGCAAACATCGGCAGCAAGGATGATGTGGAGAAGATCTACTCTACCATTGTCAAAGGTAAAGGTGGCGGCATGCCTTCCTTCAAGGACAAACTGAAGGACGAGGAAATTGCCAATATCGCGATGTGGCTGGCTGAGAAGAAATAAGGAAATGAGATACACAGCAAAGAGGCCCCTGCCTTCCCTCTCGGAATGGTACGGGCCTCTTCGTCATATCGTTCAGCCTCTGGCTGCGTGTTCTGCCAAAAAGGCTTCCACTTCACGTGCATACGGCATCCCCGACTGGGCGCCGAGCTTCGTTACGGATAACGCGGCCGCTCCCATGGCATAGCCTACTGCCGCGTCCAATGCTTCCCCGCGCGCGAGGGCTACCGCCAGCGCGCCGTTGAAACAATCGCCAGCGCCGGTCGTATCGACGGCGCTTACGGCGTAGCCCGGCGCACGGCAAGCGCCGGCACGCCCTGCCTGTACGCGGCCGCCTGGCGCTGCCGCGTACACAGCCCCCTCGGGGCCGAGCGTCGTGACGACAGCGGCCCCGAGCGATGCGGCGAGCTCTGCGACCGCCGCATCCACGTCTTCCGGCCGGAGATCATCCCGGCCGGTAAGCACGGCAAGCTCGCTGCGGTTCGGCGTGACCACGTCGACGCACCGCAGGAGCTCCTGGGGCAGATCCGGCACCGCTGGAGCCGGGTTGAGCACCACCAGTGCGCTGCCTTCTGCCGCCAGTTCGGCGGCGCGGGTGACCGCTGGCAGCGGGATCTCAAGCTGCAGCAGCACTGCTGCGGCTGCAGTCAGGCTTTTTACCGTATCCGCCTCTTCCAGCATCTCCGGCACCACTTGTCCATTCGCTCCAGGAATAACGATAATCCGGTTGTCTCCCTTGGAGAGCCAGATCGATGCTGTACCTGTTACAGTGTCTTCCAATACACGAACCTGCGAGGCATCTGCCCCACTATCCGTCAGACTGTGCAGCAAGCGTTCCCCAAAACCGTCTGAACCCACTGCTCCAATCATCGTAGTCTGTCCACCCAGACGTGCAGTAGCAACGGCTTGGTTAGCCCCTTTGCCTCCCGCCAGATAGTGAAGCTCCTCACCGCTTACCGTTTCTCCCTCTTCCGGGATGATATCGGTCTTCACCACGAGGTCCATATTGAGACTGCCTACAACCGCGATCAGAGGCTTATTCTGATTCATGTCTGACATGTATGCTTCCTCATTTCTTGGCAGCACAACGATAACCGATCCCGGCTATGTCGTCCTCATTTTCTCAAACGTTTCGTTAAACTGCTCTGCTTCCTTAATATCTACAGATGTAATTCCACCCTCATCCCACGACGTGAGACGCAGCGTAACCGTTGTATAATCAATCGTAATAAAAGGATGATGATTAAATGCTTCCGAGATCGCCGCGACCTCATCCACGAATGCAATCCCTTTCATGTAGTTGGAAAATACGAACTTGCGGACAATCCACCGTCCCTCCTCCAGTTCCCAGCCTTCCAGCCTTCCCAGATGAGCTTCGACTTCTTCTTGCGTAAAAACCATACGTTATCTTCCTCCCCATAAAGACGGCACAAGGGTAGTCTCTAACCCTGTCCCTCATGCCATCCGAAACCTTGGTGCTACCACAGTAACCCCAACCGTCATAGGTTAGCCGCTCTGCGGCTCGCCCGTTTCATGACTCTCATCTTACCACGTACGGAACTCAAAATCCAATACTGTAAATGGCGTTAGAGCCAATAGCCGTAAGGCTTCCAGGCGTTTCCCCTTCCGGTTTCCACGCTAGAATTCCCCTTATATTCGGCCCTAGATTAGGGGTACAAATGTCAATTCTTCTTCCCCAATCAGAATATGAATGCGGTGCTGCTCCTTGTCATGAATAACCACACCACTCCCTACAGGAATGACCGACTCTGTGCCCAGCGCATAGAACAAGTCCTCTGCCAGAGCTTCGTCTACTTCGAGTTGCTCGTTTTCACCCAAACGGGACCAATCCTCTGCATCCATTTCGAAAAAAACATAACGATCCGGAATGCGGCCGATCGCCTGTGTCAAATCTGTCAATATTCCTTCATAATCCCGTCCATGCTTTACGCCCATTGGCTTTTTCACTCCTGTTTGGCCCCTAAAGAGCTGATTTGTTCTTATTATACCTGAAAATAACCCTTAAAAAAAAAGGGCATCTGGTCGATAAATACTATACATGACCGTTTCAGCTGTTACAGCATTTCTAAAAAATGCCATAGGTTAAACGGATTGCGGCCAAACATTCGCCCGGAAGCCCGAATACAGCCGCTTGAAAGGATTCAATTTTATCTCATGGATGAGGTGTATGATGGAAATTTCAACGATTATCGGACTAGTTTTAGGGCTGGTTTCACTTGTTCTCGGGATGTTCCTGAAGGGTGCTCCCCTGATCAATCTGGTTAACAACCCGGCAGCCTACGTTATTATCTTTGTTGGTACAGCAGCAACAATCTTCATGGCATTTCCAATGTCTGAAGTTAAAAAAATCCCCAAGCTTTTTGGGGTACTCTTCAAAAAGCAGCAACTGATTGACCGTGTTTCACTGATCGGCACATTTATGGAATGGGCTTCCACTACCCGTCGTGAAGGTTTGCTGGCACTGGAATCAAAAGTCGAAGAGATTGACGATCAATTCCTTCGCAGCGGTATGCGCATGATTATTGACGGCAACGACCAGGAATTTGTTAGTGATGTTTTGATGGAAGATATCCATGCCACCGAAGAGCGTCACCGCGGCGGAGCATTGATCTTCGCACAAGCGGGGATGTACGCTCCAACACTCGGGGTTCTCGGGGCCGTTGTAGGTCTGATTGCAGCCCTGGCCGACCTTAGTGATATGGAAAAGCTATCTCACGCGATTGCGGCTGCGTTCATTGCTACACTCCTTGGTATTTTTAGTGGTTACGTGTTGTGGCACCCGATGTCCAACAAGTTGAAGCGGATGTCCAAGAAAGAGATGGAGATCAAGCTGATGATGGTTGAAGGATTGTTATCCATTCAATCCGGTGTATCCACCATTGCCATCAACCAAAAATTATCTGTATTCCTGACACCTTCCGAACGTAGACAGCTGGAAGAGAAGGAGGGATCATCAGGTGAAAAAGGCTAAAAAACACGAGCCGCATGAAGAACATATAGACGAGAGCTGGTTGCTCCCGTATTCTGACTTGATGACACTGTTGCTTGCCCTGTTTATTACGTTGTTCTCCATGAGTTCTCTCGATGCAGCCAAGTTCGAACAGATGGCCTCGGCACTAAGCAGTGCACTGAATGGCGGCGCAGGTGTATTGGATCATACATCCATGAACCCTACGGAAGCCACAACCGACCTGGGCAAAAACAAACAGGTGCCTGAAGAGATCACCAAGAACAAATCTGCTCAGATTACAGATGCACAGATGGCTCAAAAAGAGCAGGAAGATCTGGAAAAACTCAAGAAACAACTGGACCAATACATTAGCAAAAACGGGCTATCGGACCAACTCAACACCAAGCTGAATCAATCTGAACTGAAGATTACCATCAGTGATAACGCTCTGTTCTCTTCAGGGCGAGCAGATGTGAAGCCTGAATCGCGATCACTGGCAAAAGCCATTTCCAACATGCTGCAGGAGTTCCCGCAATATGAAGTGGTTGTTTCTGGCCATACTGATAATATTCCCATCTCGAACAGCCAATATAAGGATAACTGGGATCTAAGTGCGGATCGCGCACTGAACTTCCTCAAAATCCTCTTGTTGAACGACGCACTGGACCCTGCGAAGTTCACACCTAGCGGGTATGGTGAGTATCACCCGGTTGCCAGTAACCAGACCAATGTTGGACGGGCTCAGAATCGCCGTGTAGAGGTTTCTATTATCCGGAAGTATCAAAGCAACAATTCGACTGTGAAAGCAGTTAATCCAGTAAACTAGAAGTGAATGCAAGTTCAACAGGACGTTTTTCTCTCCGGTAGAGGAAAACGTCTTTTTGATGTGTAAATGTTTAGTCACCATGATATCAAAAAAGCTCTGCTTTCTTTTCTTCCGAAAAGATATGCAGAGCTTTCATGAATTAAACGATTTATTCCAGAGAGTAGTTCAGCAGGCTGCCCAATTCAGACTTCTCCGCAGCTGTCAACTCTCTCCACTTCCCAGTAGCCTGGTCACCCAGATGGATATTCATGATACGTACACGCTTCAATTTACGCACCTCGTAACCAAAGGCACTGCACATTCTGCGAATCTGCCGATTCTTCCCTTCGGTCAGTATAATCCGGAATACTCGCTCAGAGATTCGAGTGACGGTGCAGGGCAACGTCATTTCACCGAGAATTTTGACGCCCGTGCTCATCCCCTTCAGAAAACTCGGCGTGACAGGGCGGTCAACTGTAACGATGTACTCTTTCTCATGGCGTCCCTCTGCTCTAAGTATCCGGTTGACGATATCTCCATCATTGGTCATCAGAATGAGCCCTTCGGAATCCTTGTCCAATCGGCCAATTGGAAAAATGCGTTCCTTGTGACCTACAAAGTCAACGATATTGCCCTTGATATGCTGCTCGGTTGTACTCGTAATGCCGACAGGTTTATTGAGTGCAATATATACATGTTTTCTTTTTTCCTTGATAGGCTGACCGTTGATCCGTACGTCGTCGCCTTCTTCCGCCTGACTTCCCAGTTCGGCGGTTACGCCATTAATGGTCACTTTCCCGCTCTCGACTAATTTATCCGCTTCACGCCGGGAGCAGTAGCCTGTTTCACTTATAAATTTATTAATACGCAAAAGGTAATCTCACCTCATCTAGTTCTCTTCGTCTGTAAGCGCATCTTCCGTCCGATCGTCCTCTTCCACGCTCTCCGGGAGCTGTTTGGTAGCAGGAAGATCAATGATAACGGTCGTGCCCTTGTTCATGACGCTTTTAATATCCATCATGCCCTTATGTGATTGAATGATGCGCTGACTGACCATTAAACCAAGCCCTGTTCCAGACTCCTTATTGGTAAAGAACGGCTCGCCAAGCTTCGGCATCATCTCTTCCGGAATCCCGATACCCTCATCTTTAATTTCAATCCGCACCCGGTTTAATTCCTCGTCATGGTCAAGGCGAATCCGAATGCTGCCTCCGTTCGGCATGGCTTCCATACCATTCTTAAGCAGGTTGATGAACACTTGCTTCAACTGATTCTCTTCACAGTGTACCATAGCTGAATCCGATGATGCATTTAATACAAATTCAACCCCGTGCAGATGTGCCTGGCTATCCAGCAGCGAGATCACATCGCCGAGAATAAAACGGATATCCCGCTCCTGGAAGTGAACAGCCTGTGGTTTGGCCAAAATCAGGAATTCGCCTACGATCAGATTGATGCGGTCCAGCTCCGACAGCATCAAGTCGAGATGTCGATGATTCAGTTTGTTCGTCTCCTGCTGCAGCTGCAGGAAACCACGTAGCGTTGTAAGTGGGTTACGGATTTCATGCGCAACACCCGCAGCCAGTTGGCCTACGGTTGTGAGCTTCTCTGAGCGTCTGAGCAGCTCTTCCATTCGGTTGCGGCTTGTGATATCCCTCGACACACTAATCAGTGCTGTAATTTCACCTAATTCATCGCGCACAGGCGCTGTACTGACACTAACTTCAACTCGTGTGCCATCTTTTTTCATCCATACGGTTTCATTCGAAGTAATGGATAGACCTTCTATGAGCTGGGCATGCTGCTGCTTCATTTCCTCTTCCGCTTCAGGCGGGATGATCTTCAGCCTGCGGTTTTCGACCTCTCGGCTTCGCCAGCCATATAGTTGTTCAAACGCCCGGTTTACACGCAAGACCTTACCATCTAGATCGGTAATATGAATGGCGTCGGCGGTTTGATTAATGATGGATTCCAGATGCTCCTTAACTGCCCTGTTCTCCTCATACATCTGTTTTAACCGGTTGGTATAGTGACCCAGATTGCGAATCATGGCATTAATCCGATTGGCCAGCTGGCCCAGCTCGTCCTTCCTTCTTACTTTTAGACGGAAGTCGAAATGTCCATCCGCTACATCATTCACTTTGCCCAGGATGGATTGAATAGGACGTGTAATATATCCTGCTAACAAATAGCTGCCAAAGATCACGATTTCCAGCAGCACCAGCGATATGGAAGCATGACTGACCAATTGTTCCGATACCATGGAGGATATTTGTTTATAGTCCATGACAATACTGATGACATATGATGCTTCATTCGGCGTGAAGATGGGGATGAAGCTTTTTAACACCTTCTGTTCATGCGTTTCACTGACAAACGATACATTTTGCCCGGTTCGGATCGCCCTTACGACTGCCCGGTGGTCCTCATCTGCCGTACCATACTGATACGTACCAAAACGAATCGGTCTATTATTCAGCTTGCTGTTGTTGCTATCCCTACCATCATCACTCATGTTTGGACTGCCAAAAGTCAATGGATTGATACCCGTGATTTCCAAGATGGAAGGATTCACTTCACGAATTTTGTTCAATATCTCATCCGGACCAGAGATCTTCACATAGTCATCAACTTCAGCATTATTATAGAAGGGATTGATTATGTAGTTCCTCTTGCCATCATGGTAATAACCCCAGATATCAATATCCGATGGACTGGATGTCGAGTACTCGAAACCATCGGACCAAAAATGATCCAATTTCTGCCCTTGAGTGATGGTAACCTGATGTTTTTCGAACAATTGCTTAAAGGCTTGATACCAATAGGTCATTTTCTTTGTGGATAAACCAACTTCGCGCGGATCGGAAGAGCGGGTTACAACGATATCATCCTCGGTTTGTTCCATGAGAGAGATATGTGATACCCCCACTTTTTTGCTTAAACGTACAAGTTCCTCATTTGTGATATTATTAATATCCGGGTCGAGTTCTTCTGCAGCCATGACTGAAGCAAGCCATAGATTATTACCAATCTGGCGTTTTACATAATCCAAACTATTCTGATTCTGTTCGACAGAAATTGCAATCTGTTTGGCCGTTAGGACCATCTTGGTTTCACTGTCCTGCCTAAGATTTTCCTCGGTCGTATAATAACTCAGCGCAATATTCAGAATCAAAATAACAAGCACCGAGCACGACATAATCATGGATAATTTCGTTTTAATAGACAACTTTTTTAGTTCACCTCTCGGCTTGTACCCTTTGGCGATATATGGCAAAACCTATCTCCATCATAACGGTTGTGTGTGATTTTGAAAAGGATAAATGCCCCTAGTCCAAAAGTTACCGCTTGGCTAAAAAGCTCGAATTTCATTGTTTTTTGTCTTTGCCGTGCCTACAATGAGATTAATCACTAAAACTATACACAAATCCACAGGCTTGTGGATATCCTGTTCATAACTATGTGAGCAACTATGTAGTTATCCACAGACTTATGCACATCATGTTAACAAACGAATATTTGTTCGCCGAATAAATGCTTTGGAAGGAGCTTTAACTGTAATGAACGAACACCCAATCCCGGTTGATCTTTCGCATCTTACGGAGGAACAGCAGCACGAATTCTGGATGCGTGAAGCCATTGCTGAGGCGCTAAAAGCCGAGGCACTTGGGGAAGTCCCTATCGGAGCTGTCATTGTGCAGCATAATCAGATTGTCGGACGAGGATATAATTTGCGTGAGACCACTCTTGATTCCACTGCACATGCGGAGATGGTCGCTATTCGTCAGGCAAGCGAAACGATCGGAGCCTGGCGCCTGCTTGATTGCAGCTTGTATGTGACACTGGAACCTTGCCCTATGTGCGCAGGTGCCATTGTACAGTCCAGAGTGCCCCGCGTTGTATATGGCACCGCTGACCCCAAAGCCGGATGTGCAGGAACCTTGATGAACTTGCTGCAGGAGCCACGGTTCAATCATCGTACCGAGGTGATTCCAGATGTCCTTCAACCCGAATGCTCTACAATGCTGACCCAATTTTTCCGTCGGTTACGCAAGAAGTAATACTTATACTTTTGATTTTGAGAGGATGTGCACTGCTATGGCATTAACACTGTATGATACCCCCAAAGGAATTAGCCTCCGGTTACTTACCACCGACGATACACAAGCTTATCTAGATCTGATCCAGGTTACTCGCGTTCCCTACCAAGCTGTAGAGCCTCTTCGAGATGATGAGTTCTACACACTGGATGCTCAAACAAGGCGGATTCAGGACCGTCTAAAAGCGGCTGAAGAAGGTACTGGTTATCAGTTTGGCATCTACACCATCAAGGACGACCTGCTCATTGGGCAAATCAGCCTGAATAACGTCTCCTATGGCGTTGCCAATTATGCCGATATGGGTTACTTTATCCATCCAGACTATCAGGGTGGTGGACGTATGACAGCAGCTGTTAAACTGGCTGTTGCCTATGCCTTCCGCGCCTTGAAGTTGAATCGTGTTCAGGCGGCAATCCTACCCACTAATGCCGGCTCCCAGCGTGTACTGGAGAAGAACGGCTTTCAGGCAGAAGGCATTGCCCGTAAATATCTGAAGATCAACGGAAGCTATCAGGATCACCGAATTTATGCCGTTCTTGCTGAAGATTTATCGGAATCCCTGCAATAACAGACAGATTTAAACTATAAAACAACAAAAAGCCGCCCGACATAAAATCGAGGCGGCTTTTTCCACTCATTTCTTGGAATGAGCTTAGTATCCGTAAGAAGAATTCATCAGTTCTTCGAATTCTTGCATCGTAATTACATTTTCACCTGTAGGGATATTGATTTTGAAGGCTGCTTTCTCATTGATTTTAGTGTAAGTGTTGGATCCAGTAAAGGCCAACTTCACTTCATCTTTGGTATCCACTGGTTTGATCAGCAGATCAGCTGCAATCTTTTGATAAACCGGGAAATCCTGCTTATCCAATGCAAAATCGATGTTGAAGTTATTGATGGTCAACGTCTCTTTCAACTGATCCAGATCCTTGGACATTTCAGTCTGATCAGCTTCTGTAATGTTCAGATCTTCTTTGGCCTGATCAATATCAGCCTGACTCAGTTGCAGCATATCGCGGTATTCTTCTTTGGACAAGATGTCCAGCACTTTAGGCAGTGCTTTAGTCACTAGTACAGTAACTGCTTCTTTAACGTTGTCGTTAGTAACAGAGAATTGCACTACCTGCTTGGCATCTACACCTTCTGGCAGCTGTGCATCCTTAACATCTACGTTTTTGAAGAATTTGTCTTGATCATATTCACTAAGAACAGCATCCATAACTTCATTGCTCAGTTTTTGTGTTTTGGCTGCGTCCATAGCATCAGGGTTCCACTCCGTACCCTCTTGCTCAGCCAATTCTTTCAGATCCAGCTCCAGGAACTTGCCAACTACTGTTTCCGGAATTGGGAAGAACGGAATGCTTGGCACTTTAACGTAAAGCTTCTCAGCTGTCATCACCATTGGAATGGTAAACGTCATGCCCATATCACCTTTGAGCTCAAGGCTAACTGTCATTTCTGTTTGCATTGGCTCGCTTTGATATACGCCAGTTACGTTAAACTGAGCATCCTTCAACATGCTCATAAACTGAGTCATCGTTGGATCTTGTTGTGACTCGTCTGCAGGTTTATAGCTCAAATCATTAATTGTGAAATTGGAACTCATCTCATACGAAGTCAGTTTAGAAGCATTGGCCGCAGCCGTCTTCAGTGCTTCTTTCGGTTCTTGTTTGCTGCTACATGCTGTCAAAGCCAAAGATACCGTCAACAGCAACGTTAGAAGCAACGCCCCCATACGTTTAGTCATTTGTTTCTCTCCTCTCGTGATAACCCCAAAAAAAATAATTCAACATCAATGATATACCATTTATTCTGAAACGGAAACACGATTTGGGAAATTTGTGATCTTTCCACACTAAAATGGCTACAAAGACCTATGTTAGCTTTTGAATTCCTATCATCATTGGTCATTATTTATGTATGAATACGCAAAAACCCCCTGTTAGGTAACAGGAGGTCTCAATATGCATTACTATATATCTTATATTACGATGCTGAAATGGATGGGTATTCCTCTTACCCTTGTGGGTTGTTATGATCCACATGATTTTGATTTTTTACTTTTTTGGACCCCGACAACGGTTCTTGTCCAGATGAATGCTTTTCCGGACGGCGATGCTGCTCAGCAGCTTGAACCTCCGGTACAGGTATCGCTTTTGGTTTGCTCATGCCAATACCCCCTCTTCGTAATTTTAGGAATGGGATGGGTTCATATCTTCCGTTTTGTCATGATTCAACGAATCCTGATGACGACGATCATTGGTATCTTGCTGAATTTGCTGTGCATGATGGCTGTTCACAGCTGGCTGCTCCAGATCAGCAACAACATTCTGCAAGTTTTTATCAATGCCTGCCTTGGCTTTACTCACTCGAATCACTCCTTCAATTGGGGCTATGTTCTTGTCTTGGACTGCAACGACTGGGCACATTCATGAATATGCCGTGTATAATCCTGAGCCAGCTCCTGGATGGGTTCTGTACGCTCATCTGTCGTTTGTCCATCCCGTTCTACATCAATCAGTTGTACACTGACCTCACGGGAGTCCACATACGCGCATTTGAAATCGAATGAGTACATTTGGTGTCCTGCAGTCGCGATATGAATACGAATAGCCTTCTGATCGGCTTCATCTGCCATTACCTGTGCCTGATCGCCAACGTTCAGTACTTCCGGCAAACGCTCCTGCCATGCGCCTACAAGCTCTGTCTGATCTATATTTAACTCGCGGTTCATCTAACCACCTCCACTCCTATAAAGTGCGGCGAACAAGATGATTTTATACATGTATACGGAGTCAATTCGAGCCTGTTGTTGCCTTTAATAAATAACCATGGCAGATAGCTCGATTGAGAAAAATGTAGATGCAAAAAAGGACCCAAGCTTATCGCTCGAGTCCCTGTTATAAGTGTTGTTATGGCGGAGAGGGTGGGATTCGAACCCACGTGGGCTTGCACCCTAACGGTTTTCAAGACCGCCCCGTTATGACCGCTTCGGTACCTCTCCATAATTTGAAGTTTTATAAACTTGCCACGAAATAGATCATACCACATATACAATTAAAAAAGCAAGCTCTAGATTAAAAAAAACCCGTCATAATTAAATGACGAGCTTTTGTGGTTGGTTTTATCATAAAAAAACTATTCCCTATTTTAGGAACGACGTGAAATTACACTGATTCCACCCATGTACGGACGCAATGCTTCAGGAATAACTACAGTCCCATCTTCTTGCTGATAGTTCTCCAGAATAGCTGCCACTGTACGTCCAACAGCCAGTCCGGATCCGTTCAGTGTGTGGACGAACTCAGGCTTAGCCTTCGGCTCTCTACGGAAACGAATGTTGGCACGGCGCGCCTGGAAGTCTTCACAGTTCGAGCAGGAAGAGATTTCACGATATGTATTGCTTTCTGGCAACCATACCTCAAGATCATAGGTTTTCGCGGAAGTGAAACCCATATCCGCTGTACACAGCGCCAAAACACGGTATGGCAATTCCAGCAGTTGAAGCACACGTTCTGCATTTTGCGTCATTTTCTCCAATTCCTCGTAAGACGTTTCTGGAGAAGACAATTTCAACAACTCAACCTTATTGAACTGATGCTGACGGATTAATCCACGTGTATCCCGTCCAGCAGAGCCGGCTTCAGATCGGAAACATGAGCTGTATGCCACAAAATGCTTCGGCAGATCCTCCGCATTCAAAATCTCTTCGCGATGATAGTTCGTTACTGGAACTTCTGCGGTAGGGATCAGATAATACTCCGTATCCTTAAGCTTGAACAGATCTTCTTCGAACTTCGGCAATTGGCCTGTTCCGAAGAGGCTGTCGCGATTGACGATATATGGAGGCAAAATCTCCTCATATCCATGCTGATCACTGTGCAGATCCATCATGAAGTTAATCAAAGCTCGCTCAAGACGCGCGCCAAGTCCTTTGTAGAACGTAAAACGGGAACCTGTTACTTTGGCAGCAGCCTCAAAATCAAGGATATCCAGATCCTGCGCAATCTCCCAATGTGCTTTTGGAGTAAAACCGAACGACTTCGGTTCAGACCAGCGGCGAATCTCTACATTATCATCCTCAGAGGCACCCACAGGTACACTCTCATTTGGAATGTTAGGGATGGCCATCGTCAGATCATTGATCTTCGCTTCCAGTTCCCGGACCTCTTCATCCATCGCCTTGATGCGATCAGAAACTTCACGCATCTCAACAATCAAATCATCCGCGTTCTCGCGATTCTTTTTCAGCTTGGCAACTTCACCGGATACTGTATTCCGGCGGTTCTTCAACGTCTCGCTCTCTTGCAGTAGTTCCCGGCGCTTTGCGTCCATCTCGGAAAATCCAGCAATGAGATCGAGTGACTTGCCACGGTTCGTTAACGCTTCTTCTACACGGGCGTATTCATTCCGCAATATCTTTACATCAAGCATTATATACTCCTCCTAAATGACCTCACAGAAAACATATCAATAAACCTAAGCCTATCACATAGCCTTTGTGGAGTCGCGTATAACTTCATCTTAATCATATTCAACAATAAAAAAACAACCTATAAACCCCTGTGACACCCTACGCTGCGATTCCCGCTGTATAAAGCAGATACGGGCAACATCAGGCATTCGACCAGATACAGCTCCTACAGCAGTCTTACAGCTTGCAGAAGGAGTATTCCAATCCACCGGGGTATCATAAGTTGTCTAATATGCGCTATTGGTTCTGTAGCGACTGCTTGTATGATTGGGCCATATCTACAAAATAAGAATGCAAACGGTAGTCATCGGTCAATTCAGGATGATATGAGCAGGCCAGCAAGTTTCCTTGGCGCGCGGTAACGATCTCACCCTTATACGTAGAGAGAACCTCAACCTGTTCCCCAACACTCTCAATTAAAGGTGCACGAATAAACACTGCTCTTACCGTTTCATCAATTCCTTTGACAGGCAGGTCTGTTTCAAAGCTTTCCCGCTGCCGCCCGAATGCATTTCTGGAGACAGTCATATCCATCAATTCCAAATGGGCTTCTTCCTGTCCTGAAATACGCTCAGCCATTACGATCAGGCCTGCACAGGTGCCGAATACCGGTTTACCCTTGGCAGCAAAGTCACGAATAGGCTGCATGAAACCATATTTACGCATCAATTTACCAATAGTGGTGCTTTCACCGCCAGGAAGGATCAGACCATCCAGTTCATCCAACTGCTCAACCTGTTTCACAGCCAGTCCCTCTGCACCAGCTCGCTCAACACTGCGAATATGCTCTGTAACCGCACCTTGAAGTGCTAATACACCTATCTTCATTTGCGTTCTCCTCTTCTACCAGCCGCGATCCTGTTATACGTCAAAAGCCGTAAGTTAGGAGATCCGTGTCCAGAGGTTTCTGGACACTCCAGCAATCCATTTATCGTCCATGTAATGCGTTGTCGCTCCCACTATAACATGTGCAACTAACAAGGTTGTCCTTAGAATTTTGAGCTGATTTATACGTAGAATTCTAACTTGATATTTTACCGGAAAAATTGTAAATACACAATGCATCCAGGCGCAATTTGGTGCTTATTGTCCTTATTCAGGCGAGGTAGATGGGAAACTTCTATGATCGGCAATCATGGCCTATAGCATCCATTAGAACAGGTTTTTGATACCGTCAAACAGATCAACGAAGAAGTCCTTTACCGCACGGAAGAACAAACGGAACCAGCCGCCTTTTTCAGCCTCTTCTGCGGTGATCAGGTTCACTGTTTTTTCCTGTGGTTCAATACCGTCAGCCTTATAGGTGTAGGTCACCGTTCCGACTTTCGTACCTGCTTTAATTGGAGCAACCAGCTTGTCTGCTTCCGTTACGTTTGCCTTAAAGGTAACATCCAGGTTTTGAGTGCCTTTGGGAACAACAAAGCTAACTGCATTGTCAGTCACTACGGGCACATTCGTTTCTTTACCTTTTTTCAGCGGAACAGCTTCCCAGCCAGTTACTTTGGTTTTGCCAGCGACAGCTTGCTTCACTTCGAAGTTGTTATAACCATAATCCAGTACTTTTTTCGTCTCTCTGAAGCGTGCAGGCTCGGAATCGGTACCCATAACGACACTGATCAGGCGCATACCATCACGTTCAGCCGTTCCTGTGAAGTTATTCCCTGCATTTGTGGTATGGCCCGTTTTCATTCCATCCAGGCCTTCATAGGCGTAGCTTTTGAAATTGGTTATATCTTTATTCGCTTCCAACATCCAGTTGTAGTTGATAATTGGAGCTTTGTCATTGGGACGGAATTTATAAGATTGAATTGTTGTAAAGTCTGTGTAGTCAGGGTGATCCTGAATGATATATCTGCACAGAATTGCTGCATCCAATGCAGACATAACTGTCTCTTTGTCTTCGGCTGGTTGGAAGTCCTTAGGCATATCCGCACGGTCAAGACCTGTGGAGTTAATAAAGAACGTATCCTTCATGCCCATTCGCTTTGCTTCATCATTCATCATTTTCACAAAAGCTTCTTCGGAACCGGCAACATATTCTGCCAATGCCACTGTTGCGTCATTAGCAGATCCAACGGCCATAGCAATATACAGCTCTTTGACCGTATGTTGATCGCCCTCAGCCAGGAAAATACGTGAGCCTATGCTCTCCGCTGCATTTCTTTTAACCGTAACTACATCATCCCATCCAAACTTCCCTTGCTTGACCTGCTCAGCCACAATGTACTCGGTCATCATCTTCGTCATGCTGGCAGGCGGCATGGCTTTGTCCGCATTCACATTAAGCAGAATCTGGCCTGTCGAAGCCTCCATGAGTACGGCAGATCTAACTTCAAGTCCAAGTGAGTCTACGGAAGGAACCTGCACGGCTTTCTCGGTCTTCGTTGTTGTCGCAGCAGCAGTCAGTACCTGACCCGAATCATTCGCAGCAGCCATCACCGGCATTACTGCAGACATGCAGAGCATATTGACCAGCATAACCGAGGCTACGCTTTTTTTGAGCATTTGGCGTTTCTTTTTGTTCATTTGTTTAGCTTTCAATGATAGTACTCCCTTCGTTCCGAAGCTTCGCTTAATTGATGCTTCAGTGCAGCTTGAGCTGCGTTTTCTTGGTCCTTAACGATCGTAGAAGATGTTGTTGTGAAAAGTAGCTTTTTATGCGCTGTATCGAAAGAGCAATATCATTGCTCCATACGTTTCATTATCGATTGTCACTTAGTTAGCATTATCCAATGCTTATGTAAAAGGACGTCCGCGCTTCTATCTAGCTGGGCAACCTTTCGTGGCATTTGTTCCATGTGAAACAAGATTCATAGATTCACGTCAAAAAGCCGCCGCAACGCCCTAATCCGATAAAGGATCGTCACCGCTTTTTCTATTCTATCACAGGGGTATCCGCAAAAAAAGACAGGCCCGGCGAAAATCGCCAAGCCTGTCCTGGAAATGATTAACTCTCTTCAGATTACAACGAGTAGTTAGGTGCTTCTTTTGTAATTTGAACATCATGCGGATGACTTTCACGAAGTCCCGCACCTGTAATACGGATAAAGCCTGTATCATTGCGGAGCTGTTCAAGGTTGCTTGTTCCGCAATAACCCATACCCGAACGAAGACCACCAATCAACTGATGAATGGTATCGGACAATGGACCTTTATAAGCTACACGTCCTTCAATGCCTTCCGGAACGAGTTTTTTGTCATCATCCTGGAAGTAACGATCTTTACTTCCTTGTTTCATTGCAGCCATTGAACCCATACCGCGGTAAACTTTGTAGCTACGTCCTTGGAAGATTTCAGTTTCTCCCGGGCTTTCAGCAGTTCCAGCAAACAGGCTTCCCAACATAACTGCATGTGCGCCTGCAGCCAGTGCCTTTGTAATCTCACCTGAATATTTGATCCCGCCGTCTGCGATGATTGGAACTCCATACTCGCGTGCAACAGTTGCACAATCGTAAACAGCAGTTACTTGAGGTACACCGATACCAGCAATAACGCGTGTTGTACAAATGGAACCTGGACCGATACCCACTTTGACAACCGATGCACCCGCCTCGATTAGATCGCGAGTAGCTTCACCAGTAGCTACATTACCTGCAATAATAGTCAAGTTCGGGAAACGCTCGCGCAATTGACGAACAGCTTCGATAATGTTGATGTGATGTCCATGTGCAGAGTCTACAGTAATTAAGTCTACACCAGCTTGTACCAATGCATCAGCGCGTTCAAAAGTATCTTTGGAGATACCAATTGCCGCACCAACCAGGAGACGACCTTGAGCATCCTTGGCTGCATTAGGGAACTGAATTGCTTTTTCGATATCTTTAATTGTAATGAGACCTTTCAGTGTATTGGACTCATCCACCAAAGGAAGTTTCTCAATTTTGTGCTTTTGGAGAATTCCTTCTGCTTCTTGCAGGGTTGTACCTACAGGAGCAGTAACCAGATTCTCACGAGTCATGACTTCACTGATTTTAATACCGTAGTCATGGATGAAACGCAAGTCACGGTTAGTCAAAATACCAACCAGCTTCTGATCACCTTCGACAATCGGTACACCGGAGATGCGATATTTAGCCATAACTTCTTCAGCATCCGACACCAGGTGCTCAGCAGTCAGTGAGAACGGATTGGTAATAACGCCGCTTTCCGAACGTTTAACCCGATCTACTTCTTCCGCTTGCTGTTCAACAGACATGTTTTTGTGGATAATTCCAATACCGCCCTCACGTGCAATGGCAATGGCCAGAGTTGCTTCAGTAACGGTATCCATACCAGCACTGATCAGAGGGATATTCAGTTTTACACTATCGCTCAAACGAACCGATACATCCACTTCTTTAGGCAGTGTCTCGGATTTCCGTGGCACTAGCAATACATCATCAAAGGTCAAACCTTCCTTACCAAACTTATCTTCCCACACGCAGGTGTTCCTCCTTATGTTTGCTCAGCTTTACGGTCCAAAACCCGAAGATCTCAGGCAGTATTTATGCCGAAAATACGTTTTCTGAAAAATTTATTATTGCCATCTTAGCAAAGCGATATTTAGACTGTCAAGGAAAAGTGCCTGGTTATATCAGGTGTACTGTCTGATGCATACAACTGTATTTCTTGAGCGGACAACTGCCGAATATGCCAAAAAAACCATCCGTTTTTAAATGGCGTTTGTCCTCTAAAATTTTTTGACTTTGTTTCAAGTAAAACTACATAGCTTCCATATATTTACCTTTAAAAACAAATAAAAACCACCACCGAGTATCTTCGGCAGTGGTTCTTTGCTTGGCAGCGTCCTACTCTCCCAGGACCCTTCGGTCCAAGTACCATCGGCGCTAGAGGGCTTAACGGTCGTGTTCGGGATGGGTACGTGTGGAACCCCTCCGCCATCGCCACCAAACGATGCTGCTACGCTCAGAGATCATTCTCTGAAAACTAGATCCGAAACGAAATGTGCGATTAAAACCTGCAATTTGGATAAGCCCTCGACCGATTAGTACTGGTCAGCTCCATGCATTACTGCACTTCCACCCCCAGCCTATCTACCTCGTCGTCTTCAAGGGGTCTTACATACTGGGAAATCTCATCTTGAGGGGGGCTTCACGCTTAGATGCTTTCAGCGCTTATCCCGTCCGTACATAGCTACCCAGCGGTGCTCCTGGCGGAACAACTGGTACACCAGCGGTACGTCCATCCCGGTCCTCTCGTACTAAGGACAGCTCCTCTCAAATTTCCTACGCCCACGACAGATAGGGACCGAACTGTCTCACGACGTTCTGAACCCAGCTCGCGTACCGCTTTAATGGGCGAACAGCCCAACCCTTGGGACCTACTTCAGCCCCAGGATGCGATGAGCCGACATCGAGGTGCCAAACCTCCCCGTCGATGTGGACTCTTGGGGGAGATAAGCCTGTTATCCCCAGGGTAGCTTTTATCCGTTGAGCGATGGCCCTTCCATGCGGTACCACCGGATCACTAAGCCCGACTTTCGTCCCTGCTCGACTTGTAGGTCTCGCAGTCAAGCTCCCTTATGCCTTTGCACTCTTCGAATGATTTCCAACCATTCTGAGGGAACCTTTGGGCGCCTCCGTTACTCTTTAGGAGGCGACCGCCCCAGTCAAACTGCCCACCTGACACTGTCCCCGTACCCGCTAAGGGCACCAGGTTAGAACCTAGATACGATCAGGGTGGTATCCCAACGGTGCCTCCACACAAGCTGGCGCTCATGCTTCAAAGGCTCCCACCTATCCTGTACAGATCGTACCCAAATTCAATATCAAGCTGCAGTAAAGCTCCATGGGGTCTTTCCGTCTTGTCGCGGGTAACCTGCATCTTCACAGGTATTAAAATTTCACCGGATCTCTCGTTGAGACAGCGCCCAAGTCGTTACGCCATTCGTGCGGGTCAGAATTTACCTGACAAGGAATTTCGCTACCTTAGGACCGTTATAGTTACGGCCGCCGTTTACTGGGGCTTCGGTTCACAGCTTCGGATTGCTCCTAACCGCTCCCCTTAACCTTCCAGCACCGGGCAGGCGTCAGCCCGTATACTTCGCCTTACGGCTTCGCACAGACCTGTGTTTTTGCTAAACAGTCGCTTGGGCCTTTTCACTGCGGCCCCCTCGTGCTATTCACACTACCGGGGCACCCCTTCTCCCGAAGTTACGGGGTCATTTTGCCGAGTTCCTTAACGAGAGTTCTTCCGCGCGCCTTAGAATTCTCTTCTCGCCTACCTGTGTCGGTTTGCGGTACGGGCACCTTCATCTGGCTAGAGGCTTTTCTTGGCAGTGTGAGATCATGACCTTCGCTACTGTAATTTTCACTCCCCATCACAGCTCAGCCTTAGATGTGCGGATTTGCCTACACATCAGCCTTACTGCTTGGACAGACATCCATCAGTCTGCGTCACTA
Organism: Paenibacillus xylanilyticus; assembly: GCF_009664365.1. NCBI lineage: Bacteria > Bacillati > Bacillota > Bacilli > Caryophanales > Paenibacillaceae > Paenibacillus > Paenibacillus xylanilyticus. The sequence continues at coordinate 88,645 of NZ_CP044310.1, read as the reverse complement.
CCCTACTGCGTCCCCCCATCGCTCGTAACGATTTACGGTGGTACAGGAATTTCGACCTGTTGTCCTTCGACTACGCCTTTCGGCCTCGCCTTAGGTCCCGACTTACCCTGAGCGGACGAGCCTTCCTCAGGAACCCTTAGGCTTTCGGCGGATCAGATTCTCACTGATCTTTTCGTTACTCATACCGGCATTCTCACTTGTATAATGTCCAGCGCTCCTTACGGTACACCTTCAACCCTTATACAACGCTCCCCTACCCCTGATCATAAGATCAAGCCATAGCTTCGGTGGTGTGTTTAGCCCCGTTACATTTTCGGCGCAGAGTCACTCGACCAGTGAGCTATTACGCACTCTTTCAATGGTGGCTGCTTCTAAGCCAACATCCTGGTTGTCTGTGCAACTCCACATCCTTTCCCACTTAACACACACTTGGGGACCTTAGCTGATGGTCTGGGCTGTTTCCCTTTTGACAATGGATCTTAGCACTCACTGTCTGACTCCCGGAAGTAAGTCTATGGCATTCGGAGTTTGACTGAGCTTGGTAACCCTTGCGGGCCCCGCACCCAATCAGTGCTCTACCTCCACGACTCTGTTTTCCGAGGCTAGCCCTAAAGCTATTTCGGGGAGAACCAGCTATCTCCGAGTTCGATTGGAATTTCTCCGCTACCCCCACCTCATCCCCGCACTTTTCAACGTGCGTGGGTTCGGGCCTCCAGTGCGTGTTACCGCACCTTCACCCTGGACAGGGGTAGATCACCCGGTTTCGGGTCTACGTCCACGTACTACATCGCCCTATTCAGACTCGCTTTCGCTGCGGCTCCGGCTCTTCACCTTAACCTTGCACGGGAACGTAACTCGCCGGTTCATTCTACAAAAGGCACGCCATCACCCCTAAAATGGGCTCTGACTTCTTGTAAGCACACGGTTTCAGGTTCTATTTCACTCCCCTTCCGGGGTGCTTTTCACCTTTCCCTCACGGTACTGCTTCACTATCGGTCGCTAGGAAGTATTTAGCCTTGGCAGATGGTCCTGCCGGATTCATACGGGGTTTCACGTGCCCCGCACTACTCGGGATCCGTCTCGGAGGGAACAGACTTTCAATTACAGGGCTTTTACCTTCTTTGGCGGGCCTTTCCAGACCTCTTCGTTTAACCGGTTCCTTTGTAACTCCATGTGAGACGTCCCACAACCCCAGAAAGCAAGCTCTCTGGTTTGGGCTGTTCCGCGTTCGCTCGCCGCTACTGACGGAATCACTATTGTTTTCTCTTCCTCAAGGTACTTAGATGTTTCAGTTCCCCTGGTATGCCTCTACACAACCTATGTATTCAGTTGTGAGTAACTGGATATTACCCCAGCTGGGTTTCCCCATTCGGACATCCCCGGATCAAAGCTTGCTTACAGCTCCCCGAGGCAGTATCGTTGTTCGCCACGTCCTTCATCGGCTCCTAGCGCCTAGGCATCCTCCGTGTGCTCTTAGTAGCTTAACCAAATGCTCAAATTGAGCAATGCAGTTTTCGCTAATATTTGAAACTTGTTTAACACAAGTTCAGCTAAAAGGAATGTTCTAATTCGCAATTTTCGTTTCGATATCTAGTTTTCAAAGAACAAGCTCCATGCAAAAGCAAGCTGTTTGAGAGTTTGAGCTCTCAAAACTGAGCAACGAGTGAGTTAAAAGCTTTACGAAGTAAAGCTCGCTTCGGAAGCATGCTTCCTGAAGACTTTTTGAATGTTTCCGCTACGGGAAACGATTCTCCATAGAAAGGAGGTGATCCAGCCGCACCTTCCGATACGGCTACCTTGTTACGACTTCACCCCAATCATCTATCCCACCTTCGGCGGCTGGCTCCTTGCGGTTACCCCACCGACTTCGGGTGTTATAAACTCTCGTGGTGTGACGGGCGGTGTGTACAAGACCCGGGAACGTATTCACCGCGGCATGCTGATCCGCGATTACTAGCAATTCCGACTTCATGCAGGCGAGTTGCAGCCTGCAATCCGAACTGAGACCGGCTTTTTAGGATTCGTTCCACCTCGCGGCTTCACAGCCCGTTGTACCGGCCATTGTAGTACGTGTGTAGCCCAGGTCATAAGGGGCATGATGATTTGACGTCATCCCCACCTTCCTCCGGTTTGTCACCGGCAGTCACCTTAGAGTGCCCACCCGAAGTGCTGGCAACTAAGATCAAGGGTTGCGCTCGTTGCGGGACTTAACCCAACATCTCACGACACGAGCTGACGACAACCATGCACCACCTGTCTTGAATGTCCCGAAGGAAAGGCACATCTCTGCACCGGTCATTCAGATGTCAAGACCTGGTAAGGTTCTTCGCGTTGCTTCGAATTAAACCACATACTCCACTGCTTGTGCGGGTCCCCGTCAATTCCTTTGAGTTTCAGTCTTGCGACCGTACTCCCCAGGCGGAATGCTTAATGTGTTAACTTCGGCACCAAGGGTATCGAAACCCCTAACACCTAGCATTCATCGTTTACAGCGTGGACTACCAGGGTATCTAATCCTGTTTGCTCCCCACGCTTTCGCGCCTCAGCGTCAGTTACAGCCCAGAGAGTCGCCTTCGCCACTGGTGTTCCTCCACATCTCTACGCATTTCACCGCTACACGTGGAATTCCACTCTCCTCTTCTGCACTCAAGTCATCCAGTTTCCAGTGCGATCCGGGGTTGAGCCCCGGGATTAAACACCAGACTTAAATGACCGCCTGCGCGCGCTTTACGCCCAATAATTCCGGACAACGCTTGCCCCCTACGTATTACCGCGGCTGCTGGCACGTAGTTAGCCGGGGCTTTCTTCTCAGGTACCGTCACTCCTTAAGCAGTTACTCTTAAGGACGTTCTTCCCTGGCAACAGAGCTTTACGATCCGAAAACCTTCATCACTCACGCGGCATTGCTCCGTCAGGCTTTCGCCCATTGCGGAAGATTCCCTACTGCTGCCTCCCGTAGGAGTCTGGGCCGTGTCTCAGTCCCAGTGTGGCCGATCACCCTCTCAGGTCGGCTACGCATCGTCGCCTTGGTGAGCCGTTACCTCACCAACTAGCTAATGCGCCGCAGGCCCATCCTCAAGTGACAGATTGCTCCGTCTTTCCAGCTCCCTTCAGGCGAAGAAAGCAAGTATTCGGTATTAGCTACCGTTTCCGGTAGTTGTCCCAAGCTTGAGGGCAGGTTGCCTACGTGTTACTCACCCGTCCGCCGCTAACCATCAGAGAAGCAAGCTTCTCATCAAGTCCGCTCGACTTGCATGTATTAGGCATGCCGCCAGCGTTCGTCCTGAGCCAGGATCAAACTCTCCAATAAAGTATTGAAAAGAGCGATTAGCTCATTTTGAATCTGACGAGATTAAAAATCTCATTTGTTGATCTTGCAAGCAAGATCATTTACTCACTCGTTGTTCAGTTTTCAAAGATCAAACGTTGTTTACATCCGAGTGTTGTTCTCTTCAGCAACTTTTATATCTTATCACATCCGAACCAATTTAGCAAGCACTTTTTTCAAGTTTCTTTCGAAGCTTTTCAGTTAGCTTACCGCACCGTGTTTCTTGTGTTTTCTTGGCCGGAATTAGAATATACCATGTACAGATTTTTTATGCAAGTACTTTTTTGAAAAAGATTGTATATTCTAATCCTGCCCTCATTAACATCAGTTATGTTTAATTATTAGGTTCGCTGATTATATGGTCAATCGCTTCAGGAGACTATATAAAGTGTTAACAGTTAAATGCCAGTTACTTGCTGATATATAACCCCTGAATAACTCTCTTATCATTCTCTATTCGATTTTCTTAGCAGGCACTTTCTTGGGCCATAGGGTATAACTGAAACTGATTATGAAGTCGATGACCAATATAACTCCCCAAACTCTTACGATGTTCACGAAAGCTTCAGTACGGGCAGGATCACCAATCCACCAGATCATAATCAATAAGAAGGAACTCCCTATGATGTAGGCAGCCAGATGTCGAAACCATCCATGCCGTTCCTGATTAGCATGTTCCCTTCCGTATGCTTTCCTGCTCCGTGGATTCTCTCCACCTTTGAACCAGAATAGAAAGTATCGATCTGCCCATGCAATCATCTGATGACCAAAAGCAATACTAACACCTATATATATGGCAGCAATACCATGAACCATACTTGCCGTAGCGCCTCTTTGCAGATCAACAACCGTAGCCACTAATAACAATAAATCTATGATAGGCGTCGCCATAAGTAAGGCCACCCCCAGGCGTTTCATACCTAGCAGGTATCTTACACATAACCCGGCAGCGACGAAAATCCAAAAGGCAATTTCACATCCTATTATAAAATAGGCAATCACTATAACCCCTCCCTTTGTAACACAACTGTGCTAAATACAATTTAACACGTTTGTATTATATTAAGCAATAGTGTTATAATTCACATATGCCTAAAATAGTAGATCATGAAAAACAACGACTCCTTGTTACTGAAGCAGCTTGGCGCATTATACGCAGAGATGGCATGGAGCAAGCATCTGTTCGAAATATTGCTGAAGAAGCGGGTATATCTGCCGGTTCAATGCGTCACTATTTCTCAACTCAATCCGAATTACTCCTATATGCTATGAATTTGGTAACCGAAAGGGTATCGAACCGAATTAAGCAGATGTCGTTCAACGGTTCTCCTATGGAGAATATGAAACATCTACTGCTCGAATTCATGCCTAACACGGACGAAAAAATGGCCGAAATGGAGGTGTGGTTTGCTTTTACTGCCAAGTCCAAAACCGATCCGGCTCTCAAAGCACTCGCAGACAAGGTTTATGATGAAATCAGACAAGCTGTAGCTACTGTAATTATGCACCTTGTTAAGCTTAACCTCTCACGACCTGACCTCAATGAAGAACTTGAGATAGAGCGTCTCTATGCCCTGGTGGACGGACTGTCCATTCACGCCGTACTCAGACCCGATCAGATGACCTCTGAAATTATGGAAAATGCTCTTTCTCTACATCTCGCAGCATTGTGTCGTGCAGAAATGTAAAAGAATAAAGTTTGGTACTGTTTCATCACAACTAGACCTAACGAAAGCTTGAACAACAGAAGACATGCCGATAAAACAAAAAAACCGTCAGACGTTTCGAGTCCACTTCCTGTGATTGCAGGAGGTCGACCGCTGTCTGACGGTTTTTCTCTATCCGATAATAATCCGGCCTTCCGGATGACGGTACAACTTTTTCTCTTTGCGTGGACGAAGTGCATACGCAATGGTTAATGGTCCAATCCGGCCAACAAACATTGTAAAACAGATAATCAGTTTTCCTATATCCGTTAATTCATGAGTCACCCCTACGGACAGACCCACCGTACCTATTGCGGAAGCTGCTTCAAACATCAATGGCAGGAACGGAGCATCTTCCGTTGTAAGCAGGAGCATGACCACAATCATGAAGATGATTAACGAGACCATAATGATGGTCAATGCCCTCATGAGCAGTTCTTTGGGAACACGAGAACGGAAAAACACTATATCCTTATTGCCACGGATCATGGCATATACTGCTCCAATCATAATCAGGAACGTCGTTGTCTTAATTCCGCCACCGGTTGAACCCGGCGAAGCTCCAATAAACATAAGCAGTATGAAGAAAAACTGGGTCGCCTGTCTCATCTCCGTTATATCAATGGAGCTTGTTCCTGACGATCTCGTAGAAACAGACTGGAAGATGGAAGCATAGATCTTCTCAGGCCAGGTCAGCGAAGCAAGTGTATGTCCATTAGTGAATTCAAAGATAAACACTACAAGGGCTCCAATACCAATCAGCGCACCAGACACGGAAAGTACCAGTTTCGACTGGAGCGATAAACGGCGGCGTTTATGAAACTCAAACAGGTCATTCAGAACCACAAAGCCGAGTCCACCAGATATGACTAGCACAGAGGCAGTCAGGTTAAACAACAGGTCCCCGGTATAATGCTGAAAGCTGTTGCCAAACAGGTCAAATCCACCGTTATTAAACAAGGATACCGAGTGGAATATTCCATAGTAGGCCGCTTGTCCCAAAGGCATTTCAGCTGCCCAACGTAAAGCCAGGATGACAGCAGCCACACCTTCAATCGTAAAGGAAAAGATCAGAACCTTACGGATAATCCGCACAATACCTTCCATGCTATCTGCATTAATGGCCTCTTTCAGAAGCAGTCTGTCCTTGAGGGATATCCGTTTACCCAGGACAAGTGCAAACAGCGTTGCAATGGTCATGAAGCCGAGTCCGCCAAGCTGCATGAGTACCATGATGACAATCTGTCCAAGCAGATTAAACGTCGTTCCTACATCCACAACGACAAGTCCGGTCACACATGCTGCTGAAGTAGCCGTAAATAACGCATCAATGAACGCCAGATGCTCACCGCTTCGGTTTGAAATAGGCAGCATCAGCAGAATGGTACCAATAGAGATAATCAGCAGGAAACCGCCAACCAAAATAAGCGGGGGTGACAGAAATTTGGCAAAGTGAAGCCTGAATTTCATGAAGGGCACCTCTTTTAACATAATACAATCTGTAATCAGATCAAAACGAATCAAGGAGCCTTGGAAAGCGTCCTATGTAAACCTAAAGAGGAACTTGCCCCAGCATGATACTGAATGGCAGGTTCCTCTTCTATTATGAACGTGTAATACGTTCCTTATTATTCTTGCGTACGTGGACGCATGTGTGGGAAGAGCAGTACGTCACGAATGGACGGTGAGTTGGTCAACAACATGATCAGACGATCGATCCCGATACCCAATCCGCCTGTTGGCGGCATTCCGTATTCGAGTGCACGAATGAAGTCATCATCCATTTCATGTGCTTCATCATTCCCGTGTTCTTTCTCCAGCAGTTGTGCTTCAAAGCGTTGACGCTGATCGATCGGATCATTCAACTCGGTGAAGGCATTCGCGTGCTCGCGTCCAACGATAAACAGCTCGAAGCGGTCTGTGAAACGCGGATCTGCATCGCTTTTCTTCGCCAGCGGAGAAATCTCAACCGGGTGTCCCATAATAAATGTTGGCTGAATCAACGTTTCTTCAACAAACTGCTCGAAGAATGCATTCAAAATGTGCCCAAAAGTCATATGCGGCTCAACTGGAACCTTATGCTCTTTGGCCAGCTGGTGAGCTTCTTCATCTGTCATTTGCACGGAGAAGTCCACACCAACGACTTCCTTAACTGCATCTACCATCGTTACACGGCGCCATTGCGGAGTAAGATCTACTTGGTAGTCAGCATATTGGATCACTTGTGTTCCAAGCACTTCCTGCGCAATATGAGCAACCAGATTTTCGGTCAATTGCATGATATCTTTGTAGTCGGCATAAGCCTCATACAGCTCAATCATCGTGAATTCAGGGTTGTGACGAGTCGACATCCCCTCATTCCGATAGACACGGCCGATTTCGTACACTTTTTCGAGTCCGCCTACGATCAGACGTTTCAAGTGAAGCTCAATCGCAATACGCATGTACAGCTCCATGTCGAGCGCATTATGATGCGTAATGAACGGACGTGCAGCTGCACCACCAGCGATGCTATGCAGTGTAGGAGTTTCCACTTCAAGATAACCAAGGGAGTCCAAGTAGCGACGCATTGACTGAATGATTTTGGAACGTGTAACAAAGGTCTGCTGTACTTCTGGATTCATGATCAGGTCCACATAGCGCTGACGATAACGCAGCTCTACATCAGTCAGACCATGGTATTTATCCGGAAGCGGGTACAGCGACTTGGACAGCACTTCCAAATCCTTTACTTTAACCGACGTTTCACCGGTTTTGGTCTTGAAGACTACACCGCTAACTCCAACAATATCGCCAAGGTCCAGCAGGCTGAAAGCCGCAAACTTGTCCTCAGCTACCGTATCCTGACGAACATAGATCTGGATTCTGCCGCTCAGGTCCTGAATATGCGCAAAGCTTGCCTTACCCATTCCCCGCTTCGCCATAATCCGTCCGGCAATACTGACTTCGATCTGCTTCTCTTCCAGCTCTTCCTTGGTCAGTGTTTCATACTTCTTCAGAATAGAACCGGCTTCTTCGGTACGTACGTATTTTTGGCCAAAAGGGTCGATTCCCAATTTGCGGAGCTCGTCCAATTTGTCGCGGCGAATTTGCAAAAGCTCGCTAAGTTCGGTTTCCTGATTCAAGACTTCATCCGTCATGATCTATATTCATCTCCTTATTTACATTGCAGACATCCTCAGATGTATTCTTCCTCAAATGTTGAAAAAAGCTTCCCTAAGGAAGCTTTTGTCTTCGTGCCCGACTGCTTCATTACAATACTAACTATTGCTTCTTAATATCTACAATTTTATATTGAATTACGCCAGCTGGTACGCTTACGTCAACAACGGTGCCTTTTTTCTTACCCAAAATGGCCTTTCCAACCGGGCTTTCGTTCGATATTTTGTTCTGAAGCGGATTGGATTCCGCGGTACCTACAATGGTGTACTCTGTAATGTCTCCGAATTCCAGATCTTCTACAGTTACGGTTGCACCTACGCTTACCGCATCGGTATCAATTTCATCGCTGTTGATGATCCGCGCATTCCGAAGCATTTTCTCCAGAGTGATGATACGACCTTCAATAAAGGCCTGTTCATTCTTCGCGTCTTCGTATTCGGAGTTCTCACTGATATCGCCATACCCGATGGCTACTTTGATCCGTTCAGCCACTTCGCGGCGCTTAACCGATTTCAGTGTTTCCAGTTCTTCTTCCAGCTTCTTGAGTCCCTCTTGTGTAAGGATAACTTCCTTATCGCTCATCTCAACCGATTCTCCTGTCATGGGAATAATTTGATTGCACGGGAACGGAACCAATGCTGAATACAGAGCTCCGACCGCATATATCTTCAAAACTATATGAAGTTCTCCAGAGAAACAGAACGTTCCTCCTGATGCACTAGCCTTATAACGCACATGGCGAATTTATACTGTGAAATTATAGGGGAACGGTCTCGAAAAGTCAATGTTACGCCCCTTATATTTGTAAACGTTTTACAGGACAGGATCAGGATGCATTTTCGGCTACCGCTGATTCCGCATCAACGTGCTCTTCATTTTGAATCTGGCCTACAAAGTTCTCCAGAATCTGTACCATCTGATCACGTTTGGTTCCTTCCATAATAACGTCCTTGATGCGTGCAGAGCCTTTCAATCCTTTTAGGTACCAAGCCAGATGTTTACGCATCTCCTTGACCGCTACAGCCTCATTCTTCAAAGCAATCAGACGGTCCATATGGAGAATGGCAACGCGGATTTTCTCTTCTGCACCCGGATCAGGAAGCAATTCCCCGGAACTCAGGTATTGAATAGTACGATACAGCATCCATGGATTACCCAGTGCAGCTCGGCCGATCATGACTCCATCACAGCCCGTTTCGTCCAGCATGCGACGCGCATCTTCTGGTGAAGACACATCTCCGTTCCCGATCACCGGGATGGAGACTGCTTCTTTTACATTTTTGATATGGGACCAGTCAGCTGTACCTGTATATAGCTGCTCACGTGTACGGCCATGTACACTTACCGCCTGACCTCCAGCGCGTTCTACCGCGAGTGCATTTTCAACGACGAAAATGTGCTCGTTATCCCAGCCGATACGCATCTTGACGGTCACAGGCTTCTCGACTGCGTCCACTACAGCGGATACCATATCATAGATTTTGTTTGGATCAAGCAACCAGCGTGCTCCTGCATCACAGTTCGTTACTTTTGGCACAGGGCATCCCATGTTGATGTCGATAATATCCGCGTTGGTTTCTTTGTCTACAATCTTGGCTGCTTCTACTAGCGCTTCACGGTCTCCACCAAAAATCTGCAGGCTCAGCGGTTTCTCCCGCTCATCTACAAACAGCATCTCACGTGTACGCTTGTTGCCATGCACGATGGCTTTGCCACTTACCATTTCCGCACAGACAAGCCCTGTGCCGAATTCTTTTGCAATCAGGCGAAAAGCCGGATTACACACGCCAGCCATCGGCGCAAGTACGACCTGATTTTTCATTTCAATGCCACCGATTTTCAGCATTTCTGTGTTTCTCTCCTTCTGAATACCGCAGATTCATACATGAATCCCGGTCATGTTGTGCTATATACAATCAACGATTAACGATATGTGTCTTCATAAAACACGTTACATACTCATGAGTGACAATAGTGAATGAACCTTACTTACCCTGCATTTCTTCAACGCTGATGTTCAGCACGCTCGCAATGCGCTCCAGCTCTTGTTCGGATACCTTGCGGTTCCCCCGTTCAATCGTTCCCAGAATCGCAAGCGATATGCCCGTACCAGCTGCAAGTTCCTGTTGTGTTAAACCTTTCAGCTTCCGAAAGGCCCGGATGCGGCTCGCCAGTTGCACGTTTTCCAAAGCTGTATTCCATCCTTTCCATCCAGTACAGACAACGATGAGTGTACATAGGTATACAAGCCTGAAAGCTCGCCTTCAGGTACGATATCTGACAATGGAACAAGCACAAATGCCCGTTCGCCCATCCGCGGATGTGGTAATTGAAGCACTTCGGTATCCCGACTCTGCCCATTCATCCAGAGCAAATCGAGATCTACTGTTCGAGGACCCCAGCGAATATCGCGGACTCGCCCAAGCCGATTCTCGACATCGAGCAATTCGGTCAGGAGCTGCTCGGGAGTAAGACGCGTCTGTACTGCAGCAGCCATATTCAGAAACGAGGGCTGATCCACATAACCTACAGGCTCTGTCTCATATAGCGATGAACAACGAAGGACCTCTATATCAGGGTGTGCATCGAGTAACGTCAGCGCTTCAAGCAGCGTCTGTTCCCGGTCACCCAAATTGGCCCCTAAAGCAATATAAGCCTCTGAATATTCAGAGGTCGAATGTGCAGTCATGATCGGTTCTCACTTTCTTGTGCGGCGAAGCTCTACCGTTACGCCCTCAAAATGAATATCAAACGGCGGATGCGGCTTCGTCACCTTAACTGTCAATGCATTGATAATAGTATAAGTGTCCAGTAACGAAGATGCAATATGTTCGCCCAAAGCTTCAATTAACTGGAATGATTTGTTTTCCACAATATGTTTCACAAGTTCATGAATTTCGGCATAATTGACGGTCTTGGTCAGATCATCTGTACGCCCGGCTTCTCCAAGATCCATATCCAATTCTAGATCTATGTAGTAGCGCTGTCCGAGCTTCCGCTCTTCTGCAAAAACACCATGATATCCGTAATATTCCATCCGATGCAGTACCATTCTATCCATAGGATTCGCCCGCCTTCTATATTATTGAGATTGTGTGTTACTACTGGTTCGTTACCTCGTGCAAAACGCTACGCTGCTAGAGCGGGTCAATCGGACCCGCCAGGTTATTTCCTCCGCAGACCCGGAGAGGCATACAACATAGCATCACACATATCCGCCGTCCGCCGAATCGGCTTCACATCATGAACCCGAACCATCTGGCAGCCTTGGGCGATGCCGAATGCAACCGTTGCTGCCGTCCCTTCTACTGCGTCATTGGCCTGCACTTGAAGGGTGTTCTGAATGAATCGCTTGCGTGAAGTAGCCAGCAGAACCGGATACCCCATCTCATTAAGAAGCCCAAGGGAGGACATCAGAGTCAGATTCTCCGTCAGATCCTTCACGAACCCAATACCAGGGTCGAGAATAATCTGATCCGGATGCACGTCGGCGTCCAAGGCAATTTGAATGCTTTCCTGCAAATCTTGAACCACATCATCCAGATAACTTCTGTAATCCCGCTCGGGTCTATTGTGCATCAAAATGATTGGACATCCCAGATCTGCAGCCGTGCGGGCCATATCCGGATCTGCCTTGGCTCCCCATACATCATTAATGATGTGGGCACCGGCTAGGATAGCCTGCCTTGCAACTTCCGCCTTATAGGTATCTACGGATATCGGAATATGCGGAGCCTGAAGCTGCAATGCTTCAATCACAGGTATGATTCGGCTGAGCTCTTCCTCGGCACTGACGGTCTCCGACCCTGGGCGTGTCGATTCCCCTCCGATATCAATCAGATCCGCTCCATCCTCCATCATCTGTATCGCATGGGCAACTGCCAGGTCTACCTGATTGTAGCGTCCTCCATCGGAGAAGGAATCCGGCGTAACGTTAAGGATGCCCATGATCTGTGTTCGTGTACCAAGCTTGAGTTCAGCTGGCCCCCATGAATAGTTCCGTTCGTAAATGACTGGTGTGAGTGTCATGAAGTATACCCCGCTTTCTGACGGTACATACCCAGAAGTGCTGCTGTAACCGGGCCAATATGTCCGTTACTGATTATCGTTTCGTTTCCGTTCTGTCCTCGTAAAGTTGTAACCGGCACAAGCTCTGCTACTGATCCTGTCAGGAATATCTCATCTGCTTCCAGCAGCTCATTCCAGGAGTACATGCCCTCGGCACTGACTAATCCCATATCAGCAGCAAGTTCCAGAACTGCTGCCCGAGTAATTCCTGGCAAAATCCCCGTCTCGGTGGATGGTGTATGGAGAACACCCTGCCTTACCCAGAATACATTGCTGACAATGCCTTCAGCCACATAACCTTCCGGGGTCAGCTGCAGGCCTTCCGCTCCTTGAGCAGGCTCACCGTATCCATTCAATTCCCGTTTGGCCAGGATGCTGTTCATGTAATGCAGTGATTTGAAGCGTATATTGCCTTCAGGTGTGTTGCGAACCGTCGATAAGCACTGAAGCATTCTGCCCTTCTCGTATAAGGATGGGGAGGGCTCAGGTAATGCTTTTGCGAATACAATATGATTGGGGTGTTCATAATCCCCGGAGGGCAGTCCTAGTGCAGCTTTACCTGCTGAAACCGTGTATCGCACGTACGCATCGCGAAGCCCGTTTGCCTGCCGCAGACGATCGATCCAGTCCTTCAGTTCCTCTACTGTCGTAGTAAATGGAATTCCAAGCTCTGCACAACCTGCAGCCATTCGTTCCAGATGGCGTTCCAGCAAGAAGGGGACGCCTTGATAAGTCCGAAAAGTCTCGAACAAGCCCAGTCCGTACAAAAAGCCGTGATCCGTTACCGGAACCACGGCTGCCGCCATATGAACCACATTTCCGTTTATCGCGGCGTACTGCATTCCTATACCTTCACCTTCTGGGACAGAAAGTTACGCAGCATCTGATGCCCATGATCTGTGATGATCGATTCAGGATGGAACTGCACACCTTCAATGGCAAATTCCTTATGGCGCAGTCCCATAATTTCACCTTCTGCCGTCTCGGCTGTGATCTCCAGGCAATCCGGCAAACTGCTGCGCTCTACAATAAGGGAGTGATAGCGGGTTGCTATAAACGGAGAAGGCAGTCCGGCAAAGACAGACGTTCCTTGATGATGCATTTCCGAGGTTTTACCATGCATCATGCGATCTGCACGAATAACGTTGCCTCCAAAAGCCTGTCCAATGGCTTGGTGTCCCAGACAAACGCCAAAGATCGGAATACTACCCTTGAAATGATCGATGACATCCAGACTGATGCCTGCTTCATTCGGCGTACAAGGTCCAGGAGAGATCAAAATATGATCAGGTGCGAGTGCCTCAATGCCTGCCAGATCAATCTCATCATTCCGGCGAACCTCCACCGTCTCTCCCAGCTCACCCAAATATTGAACCAGGTTATATGTGAAGGAGTCGTAATTGTCGATAACCAGTATCATATTCTTGTTCCTCCTCTTCTTCCGTCATGTAATGACGGTTGCTTTAATTCGTTTAGTTTGACTGTTTCCGCTTGCTCACTGTAGTTCACGGCCCTCATCATGGCTCTTGCCTTATTCCGGCACTCCTTGTATTCCCGATACGGGTCGGAGTCAATAACAATGCCTGCGCCTGCTTGAACATAGCCCACTCCATCCTTGATGGCAAGCGTTCGGATGACGATGTTCAGCTCCATATTCCCACTGTAGTCCATCCACCCGATCGATCCTGTATAGGGACCTCTCCGCACAGGCTCAAGTTCCTCAATAATTTCCATGGTCCGTACTTTGGGAGCGCCGGTAATCGTTCCACCAGGGAAGGTGGCTGCTATGACATCGAAAACGGACAGACCATCGGCAAGTCTCCCCTCGACTTGGGAAACGAGATGCATCACATGCGAATACTTCTCGATGGTCATCAGTTCGGGTACATGAACTGACCCATAGGCTGCAATTCGCCCAATATCATTGCGCTCCAGATCAACCAGCATAATATGCTCGGCCCGTTCCTTCTCACTGTTCAGCAGCTCAGCGGCCATGGCTTCATCCTCGGCTGCGTCACGGCCTCTTCTCCGGGTGCCCGCAATCGGGCGTGCACTTACCTTGCCGTTATCCACTTTGACAAGAAGCTCCGGTGAACCACTCACCAGTTGAAAGTCCGGACTGCGAAGCATTCCCATATACGGCGATGGGTTCACAAGACGCAGCCATTCGTATATATGCTCGGCAGTGGATTGGAGTTGCTTTTCCTGCCGCAACGAAAGGTTTACTTGGAACACATCACCCTGCCGGATATATTCCTGTACGGTGCGTACAGCCTGTTCAAAATCCTGTTGGGGAAATGATGTCTGCCATCCTTCCGTTTCCCTGTGCGCGTCTTCCTCCTTCTGCGCCAGCTGCATGTGCCTGCTGCGATGCTCCAAGGCTTGCTGCTGTTCCTCTGCCTGAGCATAGCCCACAATATGCAGCCACCGCTGCCGCATGGCTTCAGCTCGCTCTTCAGCTTCTGCATACAAGACTTGAAGGTGTGCCTCGTCCGATTCAGCTCTTAGCGGCAGATGGACCATACAATACAATGCCTCTTGTTCGTGGTCATATGCCCAAAGCTCTTCAAAACGCATCCACCAGTAGTCAGGCAAAGCGGGATTGTCTTCAGCGAGCGTTGGCAGCTTCTCCAATGATCTGGCTACGTCATAGCTGAGGTAACCTGCACTCCCCCCACCAAAATCAGGAGCCTTACTCACTTTAGGGGCACTGTACGGAGCTGACCACCTTTTTAACACGTCCAGCGGTTTCCCCATATCTGTGGACGTTAATCCTTCTTTCAGATCATAGATGACCGCTTCATGTCCCTTGCCTGAAATAACGGATACCGGGTGCAATCCCAGAAATGTATATCTTCCGCCCTTCCCGTTCTCCAGCACCATGGAATAGGGCGAAGCCTGGTGCCAGGCTGCTTCCCATGTTAACGGTAAACCGCCATGAACCGGTCCCTCATCCGACTTGATTATGTACGGCATCATGGTCCATCCTTGTCTGGCCCAATCTGTCCAGTCGGCGTATGTTGTCATCAGGTGTGTCATTGCGGTTAGCCGCCCTCCATCTGTCGCTAGTTCTATTGTCTGATAGTATACTAAAGCGCCGCATCTTTTAAAAGCATTCAGCAAAAAATCCCCCATACCCGGCATGTGGGTACGGAGGATCGATATCATTATGCTTACACTTAAGCTTCGAAGTTGTATAGTGGTGTGCTGAGGTAACGCTCTCCGTTACTTGGCACGATAACCACAACACGTTTACCTGCACCCAGCTGTTTGGCTACTTGCAGACCTGCACGAATCGCTGCACCGGAAGAAATACCGGACAGAATGCCCTCTTCCTTCGCAACTTGACGAGCCGTTTCGAACGCATCATCATTCTCAATGTGAATGATCTCGTCATAGATCTCCTGATCCAGAATCTCAGGAATGAAGTTCGCACCGATTCCTTGAATTTTGTGAGGACCCGGCTTGCCGCCTGCCAAAATTGGAGACGCAGCTGGCTCTACAGCAACAATTTTAATTGAAGGGAAGGCTTCTTTCAATACTTCGCCTGTACCTGTAATTGTTCCGCCAGTACCGATCCCTGCAACAAAGGCATCCAATGTACCACCAACCGATTGAATCGCTTCAACGATCTCCGGACCTGTAGTTTCACGGTGAATTTTTACGTTTGCTTTATTCTTAAATTGCTCAGCCATGAAGTAAGATGGGTTTTCCTTAAGCAATTCTTCTGCTTTTTTGACAGCACCGTTCATTCCCTCGGATCCTGGCGTGAGCACCAGCTCAGAACCATAGGCACGAAGCAAGTTACGACGCTCCAAGCTCATCGTTTCAGGCATAACAATGACAGACTTGTAGCCTTTGGCTGCAGCTACCATTGCAAGACCGATTCCTGTGTTACCGCTAGTTGCTTCAATGATGGTATCACCTGGTTTCAGCTTGCCTTCTTTTTCCGCTTCTTCTACGATGCTGATCGCAATACGGTCCTTAACGCTCGAACCTGGATTCTGATACTCAAGTTTCACGAATACTTCAGCACTGCCTTCAGGTACGATACGGTTGAGACGAACAAGCGGAGTACCTCCGATGAGTTCTGTTACGTTATTAACAACTTTAGCCATATGAATGCCCTCCTTAGTGGGATGAATAATACTTAAGTCCTGTTGCTTATATTGCGCGGCCGGAGCAGCCTCTTGATGTTATAGAAGAACTGCGGAAATCCTTTACTCCATCTGGCCCAAATGCATATCCATGGAATGGATCTGAGGTTTCCGAAGGTTTCTTAGGGTTAAACATTGCTTTTAATCCGAGTAAACGAGTAGGTATTTATTATTTTTATCTTATCAACGTTGCACGCCATTGTCAATATGAGTACTCAAAAAAATACTCTGTCCTGGGCCCTAAGCCTGTAGACAGAGTATTTTTATCACGGTGTAGCATTCCAAACAACCCATCCATTAATCAGTAAAAATCAGGAAGCAGGAATTTCGGCGATAATCACGGCTTCATATTTGTTGCGCAGCCTCTCTTCCACCTGGGGAAGTGGATCAGCCTGGCTCAGAGCCAGCTGCATCCGGATATCTTCGCGCACCTCTTCTGCGGATTGAACCTGGGCATCCTGCTTATCGTTTAATTTGATAATGGCATATCCATCTTCGACCTGTACTGGCCCAGCAATATCACCAACATCCAATTGTTCAGCCAGATCCATTACGTCTTCCGGCTGAAACGGATCATTCTGTTCAATCCAGCCAAGCCGCCCTCCAGCGTCACGGGTGAAGCTGTCTGTTGATTCAGCTTTTGCCATATCTTCGAAGTCTGCACCCTGCTCCAAATCATCCAGTAACGAATCGGCTTGCTCTTCATTTTCCACCATAATCATGGACAGATCGTATTTCTCGGGAGAGATGAAGTCCTCGCGATGCTCGTCCCAATAATGCTCAATGTCTGCATCCTTGACCTGAATGCCGCTCGTTGCGATTTTCTCCAACAAAAGTCGATAACCAGCTTCCAGCTCAAGCTCTTGTCTCGTCAGGCCAAGCTGGGACTTCATCTCGTCAAAGTATGCCTGCTCCGAATCATAGCCATCCATCGCAACAGACAGTTCCTTCGCTATTTCCTCCGGGGTGACTGTCAGATCCCGATCAACTGCCTCCGCATAAACCGCTTTGCGGTTCAGCATCTGAAGCAGCATATCGCTCCCATAACGCCGTTTCAGCGCATCGGTCCATTCCTTGTCCGTAATGACCTCTCCGTTGATTGTGGCAATGGCGCTTCCTTCCTCCTGACCTGTTTCATGAGATGCATCAGCATCATCCCGACCAGGCCTGATACCCTGAACCACCATTACCGTCCCCATCACCAGCATGCCGAGCGTCAGGACAATTACAGCCGTCCACAGCCCCTTTTCCTGTCTCGTCATTCCGCGTCCCGTCCCCGCTTATATCAGTTCTTGGCTTGCTCTAGAATGGTCTCGAGTTGTTCTTTATTGAAATCATAAGCTTCATTGCAGAACTGGCACACCACTTCTGCTTTGCCTTCTTCTTCGATTAGCTGTTCCATTTCGTGCTGACCCAGACTGATCAATGTTTTTTCGACCCTTTCCCGGGAACATTCACAGCGGAAATGAATGTCCATTCCATCCATAACCTGTACATCCGGCAGTACACGCTTCAGCAATTCTTCCAGTTCAAGCCCTTGCTCAAGCAGCGTTGTTACCGCAGGCAACGTGCTGATCGCATTTTCAATTACGGTGATTTCATCGTCGGTCAGCCCTGGCAGCAGCTGTATAATGAATCCGCCGGATACAATGACCGAATTGTCGGTATCTACAAGTACACCAACGCCTACAGCAGAAGGTGTCTGCTCTGATTTGGCAAAATAGTATGTGAAGTCTTCGCCCAGCTCTCCCGAAACAATTGGTACACTGCCACGATAAGGTTCCTTCAGGCCAAGGTCCTTCGTTACATTCACGAAGCCTTCTGTGCCCACAACTCCTCTAACATCAAGCTTACCCATACTGTTGCTTGGTAAATGCACATGCGGATTCGTCACATAGCCACGAACTTCCCCTTTGGCATTCGCATCGGCAACAATCTGTCCAATGGGACCGTCTCCCTTGACCTGAATGGTCAGCTTCTCTTCACCTTTAAGCATTGCACCCATGATGGCTGCAGTGGTTACCGTACGCCCCATGGCAGCTGTAGCCGTGGGAAACGTATCATGTCTTCTGCGCAATTCCTCAACCAACTCTGTTGTTTGGACAGCAAAGGCTCTAACCCGTCCTTCCATTGCTGTACCGCGAATCAAGCGGTCCTGTTTGTTGTTTTCCAAGTCATTCAGCCTCCTTTGGCGTATACTATAGTATCTCTGATACACGATAAATAAATTGAATGTGATATTGTTCAACTTATAAATCCGTTCAATTTACAGAAAAAACGGCACAATACGTAAGACTGTAAAATCAGCCCGCTGCATGCCGTCTCTTTCCTTACCTTTCCCGGTTCCGCTCATAAATGATACGCAGCCCTTCCAGCGTAAGCAGCGGATCAACTTCCTCGATGCTGCGTGTTTCCTCTGCAATCAGTGGTGCAAGCCCCCCGGTTGCAATAACTTTGGGCTGCACACCCATCTCTGTACGAATGCGATCAACAATTCCGTCGACCTGTCCAGCATAGCCGTATATGATACCAGCCTGCATGGCATGCACCGTATTGCGTCCTATAACCTTCTTGGGCTTCTCCAATTCGATGCGAGGCAGCTTGGATGCCCGCTCATAGAGAGCTTCAGTGGCAATATGAATGCCCGGTACGATGGCTCCCCCAAGGTAGTTGCCCTTCTCATCAATGCAGTCGAAGGTCGTCGCAGTACCAAAATCAACAACCACAAGTGGACCACCGTATTTCTCAACAGCTGCCACTGCATTCACAATGCGATCTGCGCCTACCTCACGCGGGTTCTCGTACCTTAGGTTTAGGCCTGTTTTGATCCCAGGCCCCACAATCATTGGCTTTTTGCCAACATATTTTTCACACATCGTTTCCATCACATGCACAAGCGGAGGAACCACCGATGAGATGATGACTCCTTCAATGTCGCGTGTTGATATATCCGACATATGAAATAGATTATAAATCAATACGCCGTATTCATCCACTGTGGACTGACGGGATGTGCTCAGACGAAAATGGTGGAGCAACGACCGGCCTTGGTACACGCCGAGTACAATATTACTGTTGCCCACGTCTACAACAAGAATCAAAGAGGTTCACCCCTCTTTCTTTTCGTTTAAATCTAGGCTGATATCAAGGCTCTCGAAAGAATAGGTTAACCTTCCAACCGAAATTACATCCACACCACTCTCGGCAATTCCACGGATGGTATCCAGAGAAACATTGCCTGATGCCTCCACCTTCACATGCGGAGCCTGTTTACGAATAATCGTAACCGCCTCACGCATCTGATCCGGATGCATATTGTCCAGCATAATGATATCCGCACCTGCCTGCAAGGCTTCATTCACCTGTGTCAGATTCTCAGTCTCCACCTCAATAGTCATCGTATGAGGAATGACAGTTCTTGCCCGCTTCACGGCTTCTGTGATGCCGCCTGCCCCTTTGATGTGGTTATCCTTAATCATAACCGCATCGTACAATCCAAACCGGTGATTCGCCCCTCCACCGATCCGTACTGCATATTTCTCAAGCATGCGGTGTCCAGGGGTTGTTTTGCGTGTATCCACCAATCGTGTAGAGAGGCCCTCTAATGCATCAACATATGAACGTGTGCGCGTTGCAATTCCCGACATGCGCTGCAGCAGGTTTAGCGCCAGACGCTCACCTGTAAGCAGACTGTGGGTGCTTCCTTCCACTTCTGCCAGCGTTATTCCCCGAGTAACCTCATCTCCATCTTGTACCATCGCTCTAAATACGAGCGATGGGTCTACTACCTGAAATACCAGTTCAGCTACCGATATGCCTGCGATGACCCCGTGGTCTTTGGCGTGAATAACTGCCTTGGATTGATGGCCTGCCGGAATTGTCACACTCGTAGTGACATCCCCTGCCCCCACATCCTCGCGAAGCCAGTTTTTGATGGATTCGATGAGTCCTTCATTATATCCGTTCAGTATCATGACATCAATTCCTCCACAATCGCTTGTTCTCTTTGCTGCAAACTATGCTTTTGCCAAGTCGCATCATCACGAAGCGGGAAATCCTCACGGTAATGTGCTCCCCGACTCTCCTGACGATGTAATGCTCCACTGGTGACCAGCCAGGCACACGTCAAAAGGTTGGCGTATTCCATCTCTTCCTTATGTGTCAGCAGATAATTGAAGATGTCCATTTCACTCTCCAGTTTATCTAAGGCCCCCTGTAAACCGGCACCGTTACGTCTCAGACCCACCTGACGGACCATCATCTTCTGCAAACGCAAACGCCGTTCCGAAATTGGCTGCTGCTCTTCCCATGTTCTATTCCCGACACTAAGCGGCGAAGGGGTTTCAATTTGTATTGAATTTAGCGGTGGCAGTGTTTGAATGCGTTCAACAATTCTGTGCCCAAATACAATGGCTTCAGACAATGAGTTACTCGCCAGACGATTGGCTCCGTGGACTCCCGTTGAGGAAACTTCACCACAAGCAAACAACCTTCCAATGCTGCTCTCCCCGTTCAGATCCGTTTTGACGCCACCCATCATATAGTGTGCTGCAGGAGCAACCGGAATCCAGTCTGTGGTCATATCCAGTCCGTACCGCATACATGTCTCATATATGGTAGGGAATCGGTGCTTGATTAACTCAGCCGATTCATGAGTAATATCCAGATACACAAATGTGCTGTTCGTCGTCTCCATCTCACTAACAATCGCTCGTGCAACAATATCGCGCGGAGCGAGTTCAAGCTGTGGATGATAACGTTCCATAAAACGCTCACCTTTGATATTTCGCAGAAACGCTCCTTCGCCCCGTACCGCTTCAGAAACCAAGAAACGAGGAGCACCCGGATAACATAGGGATGTAGGGTGGAATTGGATGAACTCCATGTCCCGAATGACTGCACCTGCACGATATGCCATGGCAACACCGTCAGCTGTGGCAACCTCCGGGTTGGTTGTATAGCGGTACAATTGCCCCGCCCCACCGGAGCAGAGCACCGTAGCATGCGCTTTTACAAACACCTTGGTACCGTCCGACTTCTGAACCAATGCCCCTACACATTCTCCATGATCCGTGATCAAATCAATGACAAAATGCTCATCCCAGACTTCAATACCTGAATGTGCACTTGCCTGAGCTGCAAGAGCCCTCACGATCTCGTATCCAGTCGCATCACCATTTGCATGCAAAATACGGCGGTGACTGTGCGCACCCTCCTGCGTCAACGCCAGCTCGCCGTTCTCCACATCAAACAATGTGCCCAGACGGATTAGTTCCTGTACTCCATCCGGGCCTTCGTTTACCAATGCTTCCACGGCCTCGCGGCGACACAGGCCCGCTCCAGCCACAAGTGTATCCTGCAGATGGTATGCAGGGGAATCATCTTCAGCGATTACCGCAGCGATGCCTCCTTGGGCATAGCGGGTATTGCTCTCCAGTAACGACTTCTTTGTAATCATCAATACCTGATTATGTTTGCTTGCCCTGATGGCTGTATATAATCCGGCAATGCCAGAACCAATAACTAGTACATCCGTCTCCACAATGGGCAGCTGGGACAGATCAAAATCCACTATATATTGCGGTATCATCCTATTCACCTGTCTCGGAGCAAGAGTAGCGCATGCTACTTCACCAGTAACATGCGCTCTAGCGATTCTCTGGCTTTGTCGGCAACGGCCGGTGGTACGTAAATTTCCGGCTTCATCGTTTCCAGGCATTTAACCAGTTTCTTCAGGTTGTTGACCTTCATGTTTGGACACACCAGGAACTTGGTGGCAAAATGAAACTGTTTATCCGGGCTATCCAGTCGCAGCTGGTATCCTGTACCATCTTCCGTTCCTACGATAAATTCCTTAGCAGAGGAATTTTTACAGTATTCAAGAATTGCTGTCGTGCTGCCTACAAAGTCCCCCATCTCCACGACTTCGGGACGACATTCCGGGTGTACGACAAACTCGGCATTTGGATATTTGGCTCTCATCTCGACGACATCTTTTACAGTGAGCATGTCGTGAGTGTTGCAATACCCTTCCCAGATGATCATTTTTTTGTCTGTGTGCTGCTGAACATAATGTCCGAGGTTTTTATCCGGCACCCAGATAATCTCATCAGAATCAACAGATTGAATAACCCGGACTGCATTGGCCGATGTACAACAGATGTCGGTCTCCGCCTTGATCTCAGCCGAGGAATTGATATACGTCACTACTTTTGCATTAGGATGCTGCGCTTTCAGTTTACGCAGGCCCTCAACATTGACCATGTCTGCCATGGGGCATCCAGCACGTTCATCCGGAATGATAACCGTCTTGTTCGGGGCCAAAATCTTAGCGCTTTCACCCATAAAATGAACCCCGCAGAATACAATGACATCCGCATCCGTTTGTGCGGCTTTCTGTGCCAATAAGAATGAATCCCCACGAAAATCGGCTACTTCCTGTACTTCGTCACGTTGGTAATAATGAGCAAGAATAATAGCATTACGTTCCTTCTTCAACTCCATCAGCCGCGCTCGCAGCTCCCGGTTCATCTCAGCCTTGCGCTCTAAAGCCAGAGCTTCCACCTGTGATCCTCTCCTTTGACGGACAGCGCTATGCGCCGTTTCCTGTGACTATCTGCGTCGTTATTTTCGCTTGAGAAACGAATCACAAGCGGTTTAACACCTAATGTACACAACGTTCACGACTCTGTCAATAAATGAAAAGGGCACAGAACAACACCCTAATCAACTGTTTCCTGCGTAGTTCGCGCTCTAGCTCGCAGTTATCATTATCTCTGCAATTTGAACAAAACGCACAAAAAAAGAGAGCCTCTCGGCTCTCTTTGATCTGTTCTCAGAACAGGTTCTGTTAGACATTAAGACGTTGGCTTCGTACCACCATCATCTGGATCATTGCTGTTGCCTTTATCCAGATTCGGAGCATCGTTAGGGATATCTCCGGCAGGTGGTTCAGGTGTTTCGTCTTTGCCTTGAATGCGAACACGCACATCACCGATGTTATCGACGATTGGTTCTCCGCCTTCACTTGGCGTACCTTCGTTATCATTATCGCTCTCCGGTTTTGGAGTCAAGGAACCTGTCTCGATCAATTGTTTGATCTGATCCATTTCCAGTGTCTCCACTTCAAGCAACGTTTGAGCGATCAAGTGCATTTCTTTGGAATGTTTTACGAGCAATTCCTTACATTTCTCGTAACATTCATTGATAAAGCGCTGCATTTCCTGATCGATCTCATAAGCGATGGAATCCGAGTAATTCTGTTCATGGCCGATATCCCGTCCAAGGAATACCTGTCCTTGTGAACTTCCGAATTGCATAGGTCCCAATTTCTCACTCATACCGTACTCCATAACCATGCTGCGAACAATACCCGTCGCTTGCTGGAAGTCACTGTATGCACCAGTACCAATTTCACCAATGAACAATTCTTCTGCCACACGACCCCCGAGGAGTCCTGTAACTTTGTCCAAGAGCTCTTGCTTGGTAACCAGCATACGGTCTTCTTTTGGCAACATGATTACATATCCACCCGCACGTCCGCGCGGAATGATGGTCACTTTATGTACCATATCGGCATGTTCCAGGAAGTATCCTACAATGGTATGGCCTGCTTCGTGATAAGCAACGATTCGTTTCTCGCGATCACTGATGACACGGCTTTTCTTCTCCGTACCTACGATGACACGGTCGATCGCCTCGTCTACCTCACGCATGGAAATATCTCTTCTGTTACGGCGTGCCGCAAGCAATGCCGCTTCATTCAGGAGATTCTCAAGATCCGCACCAGAGAAGCCTGTTGTACGCTTCGCAATAATGTCCAGTTTCACATCTTTTGTGAGTGGTTTGTTGCGGGAGTGTACTTTCAGTACCGCTTCACGACCTTTTACATCAGGGCGGTCAACCGTAATTTGACGGTCAAAACGTCCCGGACGCAGCAAGGCAGGGTCCAGAATGTCTGCACGGTTCGTTGCAGCCACGATGATAATACCCTCGTTGGCTCCGAATCCGTCCATTTCAACGAGCAACTGGTTGAGCGTTTGTTCACGTTCATCGTGACCACCGCCAAGGCCAGCACCACGCTGACGACCTACAGCATCAATCTCGTCAATAAAGATGATACATGGGGCGTTTTTCTTTGCATTTTCGAACAAGTCACGTACACGGGATGCACCGACACCGACAAACATTTCGACGAAGTCCGAACCCGAGATACTGAAGAACGGTACACCCGCTTCACCGGCAACGGCACGAGCAAGCAACGTTTTACCAGTACCCGGAGGCCCCACGAGCAATACGCCCTTAGGAATCCGTGCACCTACAGCTGCGAATTTGCGAGGATCTTTGAGGAAGTCAACGACCTCAACAAGCTCCTGCTTCTCTTCGTCCGCACCTGCGACGTCTTCAAATGTAACCCGCTTCTTCTCTTCGTTATAGAGACGGGCACGGCTTTTACCAAAGTTCATTACTTTACCGCCGCCGCCTTGCGCCTGATTAAACAGGAAGAAGAACAGCAGGAACATAATGATCAAAGGAATAAAGGATGTCAGAAGTGTCAGCCAGATGCTGTCACCTCTCATTGGCTCCTGATTTAACTTGAAATTATTAGCTTCACTTGCCGCTACAAGCTCACTAATCGCTTCATCCGTAGGAGGAATGTACGTTGAGAAATTTTCTGATTTGGCTTCGCTAGGCTTCTCTCTATATTGACCGGTCACAAGAAAAGACTGACCGTCGAATTGAACCGTCAATTCCGAGATGTTGTTCGCCTTAACCGCCGTGCGCAACTGATCATATCTAGGATTATCTGTGGCTTCGCCGCCATTGCTGACGAACTGCACTATGCCCACCACGACTAAAAAAAGAATCAAATAAAAACCAGAATTCCGGATGAACCGATTCATCCCCTACCTCCTCTCGAGACACTTTAATTATTTTAACATAGCCCGACATGGCTTCTCAACAGAAGGCACGAGCAGAACTGGGCTTGGAACTAGCAAGCTTATTAACTGCTGTATACTTCCGGTTTCAAAATCCCGATGTAAGGGAGATTTCGGTACTTCTCGGCATAATCCAAACCATATCCGACGATGAATGCGTCAGGAATGTCAAAGCCGGTGTAATGAGCTTCAAGCTCCACTTTACGGCCTGAAGGTTTGTCAAAAAGCGTAACCACGCGCACCGATTCGGCACCGCGATTTTGAAGCAGTTCAATCAAATAGCTAAGCGTAAGTCCACTATCGATAATATCCTCGACAATGAGAACCTCACGGCCTTCAACCGAGACGTCGAGATCCTTGATGATCTTAACAACGCCTGACGACTTGGTGGATGCACCATAACTTGATACTGCCATGAAATCCATTTCAACAGGTACCGTTATGTTTTTAACCAAATCAGCCATAAATATAAACGCACCCTTGAGCACACAAATGACCAAAGGATTGCGACCTGCATAATCGGCACTTAGTGTTGCGCCTAATTCCTTGACTTTACTTTGAATTTCTTCTTCACTGATCAATACTTCCTGAATGTCGTTCTGCAACTGTGCGAACCTCCTAAGTTATACTATGAAAGCCTTACCTGAACCATAACCACTACCCCTGAATCGCTGAATTGCCTACAGTCATGTACAGGATGGCGGAAGTATCCTCCTTCACCGGTGCAATATTCGACCGGCGAACACCCGGCAACCAAACAATGTTGCCTGCTCCGTCACAAACCACGGGAATACGCGGACGAACAGAGGGGGGGATTTTTTCATCGATGAAAATATTTTTCACCTTTTTGCTTCCGTTTAATCCCATGACTTTCATGGTATCTCCAGGTAACCGTGAACGCACAACCAGCGGCATGAGCAGTTGATCCGCATCAAATGCGGCCTGATCTGCCGTTTCCGGTACAAGATAGTCCTCGGGACTCATAGGAACGATCCGAAGATATCGGTCAATCTCCCTGAGTGAAAGCTCATAAGTTCCGTTCCATTGCACGAGACGATACTCGAAAGATTGATCCTGTACGTCTGTCCGTAAGCCAAAGGAAACCAGATCATACTCCCGGGTACAAGCGAGTGTCTGTCCTATATCTAGGCTCCAGGTCTTCGCATAAGGCTCTATCACCTTGCGGCGAATGGTTTCGATACGGGTAAAGTCGACAAAATCACTGTCCAAAGGCAGATAATTCAATATTAGTTTAATCAACCTTCGTTGTAAAGCGACATGTAACTTCAAAAAGGAAGGCACCTCAAAGGTTTGCCTTCCGCCGTTCACCTGCACTAGACACCTGTATGCGTCATATGCACCTTGCTCCATGAAATCGTCTTCATCGCCCACAATTTCGGCAAGCCGATTCAAAGACGGCGTGAGCTGTCCATTATATTGCCCCAAATAAGGAAGCACATCCAAGCGAATGGCATTGCGCCGATATTTACGCTGGGAATTGCTTGCATCATTAAAGTACAGAAATCCCTGAGTATTACAAGCTTCTACAAGGTCTGTCTTGTTTATACGAAGACATGGGCGAATAAGTTCCACATTTTTTTCATGGCGTTTAAACTTCATTCCGGACAGTCCCGTTAACCCGCTGCCACGTAATAAATGAAGCATAACGGTCTCGGCCTGATCATCCGCATGATGTGCCAGAGCGATGCTTGCTGCACCATATTTGTCAGCTACCTCATGCAGAAATGCATATCGCCTATCGCGTGCTGCTTCCTGTGATCCCTTTCCTGTAAGCTTCATATAGGAAGGAATATCGGCCTTCACCCATTCAAACGGAATGTTCAGCTGTGCTGCCATTCTCCCGACCATTTCGGCCTCTTCATCGGATTCTGCCCGGAACCCGTGATGCACATGAGCACAGACCAGTTCCAGCGGAACATGTCTTGTACTGATCTCATGCATAATATGCAAAAAAGCCACCGAGTCCGGTCCGCCCGATACTGCGACGATGATCCGATCCCCGGGAACCCATAACTGATGCTCTTCCGCTGCCTCCAGCACATGATTCACCAGCTCGTTCCAGCGTAAAGCCTCCATACCTGTTCCTCATTCCTTGCGTTATGTATATGCACCTGTAAAAATTAAAAACGCAGTGCATAGATGAGTACCCCAATAAGTAATATAACGGATACAGCAAATGCATTTTTAAGCCAGCGTGGTGTAGAGCTCGATGAACGCCGGCGAAGAGGTGTAGGCCGGGTCATCATGTCTTTCCAGGCCTTGGCTGCATGTCCGGCATCCCGGAACTGTCCCCGAAGAGCCTGAATCGTCCAGCTACGAAACGGTCGCAGCCTTTCGCTGCGCTCCACCAGAGCCGTGAGCTGATTAACACTCCGCAATTGTGGCAATCCTTCGGCAGCCAGCGACTTGAGTGCTTCCCCCTCCAATACGTGAATCAGTAACAGAGCAAAAGCAAAGACATCGTAGGTGCCATCTGCTGTTCGGCTTCCGCCATTCCAGAAGCCCCTGTCATACCATTCGGTAAACTGTTTCACACTTCGTCCAATCGACGTTACTCCACCATAATCAATGAGCTCCACTTGACCAAAATCGGACACCAGTACGTTCTGGGGCTTAAGATCACCAAACACCCAACCCGCCTGATGTAATTGTGCCAGCTTCTGCAAGAGTCTAAGCCCAACCAGCAGTGTCCAGTCCGTCCCTTGACGCCTGATGAAGTGGTGAAGAGCTTCACCCCGAACATAACGCATCACATAAAAGGGAATGTCCCGTCCCTGAATGGCATAATCGTCCACATCCTTGAGATAGGAAGGAATACCACTCTGCTTCAGGGCCTCATGATTACGCTGTAGCTGAAACGATTTGAGCACATTGATCTCTGATTGCAGATCAAACGGATCAAATCCCATCTTAAGTGCATAGTGCTTGCCATTCTCACCCCGCTGGACGAGAAAAACGATGCCGTTGGCGCCTTTGCCCAGCAGCTTGCGAATCGTATAACGGCTGCGATTCCATTTTCCCGTAATTACTGTTCCAGGCGGGAAAGAGGCATCAGACAACGTTGTCACCGAGCATCCCTTCTCTTTCAATGCGATAGTTCCCTTCTATTTCCTGCTGTCCCTCCAGTGTACCATAACGGTAAAAATCAATCACCTTCTGAATCGCAGGACCTGTCGGGGTCGCACCCTTCATCTGCAGACGTCCAAACAGCGAACGGACACTGCCCAGATCCGATGTCCAGTTGATATCCATCACAGCCTCTTCTCCACTATGGCGACCCGGGAAATGAAAGACCGAGAGCTTGCTCTGCCCCACACGTGACTGCAAGCTCAACATCAAATCCCGGATTCCTTCTTCAACCGCAGCGAGCTTCGGCTTCATGCTTGCACTTACATCGATTAACAGGATGACCTGAAGAGGGGCTGTTTCAGCCAGGTTATCTATCACTTCTACCACCTGAGCACGCTGTGCAGGTTCAAGGTCGGTTACGGTTTTGGACACCTTCTCTCCCAAAATTTGTGTTAACTCTCTATTAACCGCCTGCTGAATGGTCTGAACCACCGTTTTCCTTGTCATCATCTGCATCGTATGGGCAAGCTGCCTTGTGCCCACAATCTGGCTGATCCCCCCTCCGGCTTTTGCAATATCCTCAATCTCCCGGCTGCCCAGTTCACCAATGGTTCCATAATCGATCACACCAACCACATTGACTGTGATCCCCTCTTCACGAGCTTCTGCTGCTGCCAGTACCGGACTTGTACCTACATTAGAACAACCGTCGGTGATCAACAAGATCTGCTTCATCCGAAATCCCTCCGTTTTTCGTTACTCTCCAATTCTATGACTAGCATT
Organism: Paenibacillus xylanilyticus; assembly: GCF_009664365.1. Classification (NCBI taxonomy): domain Bacteria; kingdom Bacillati; phylum Bacillota; class Bacilli; order Caryophanales; family Paenibacillaceae; genus Paenibacillus; species Paenibacillus xylanilyticus. The sequence goes on along the minus strand of NZ_CP044310.1, from coordinate 59,412 downwards.
GCCAGAATGAAGAGACTTCAAACAGAGAACGATGCAATTAACTTACTGTACGTGGACGCTCCATCCGGTTAATTCCCGGAACTCGCAATGTGGCCCACTCCGGACGGTAGTGCTCTACTTTGCCTACAACGACAGTCATATCATCCAAAATCTCATGCTGTTGATATCGAATTACGCTCTCAAGCAGGCAGTCCGCTACCTCCTGCGGATCGTCACTATCAATCTCCTGAATGAGACGTTTCATCCATAGCTCCTTGTTGACGGCGTACCCTGGGGCATCATAAATTCCATCCGTCATCATAATCAATATATCGCCCGGTTGAAGCTGTACAGTGACCAGATCCACTTCGATATCTTTAATAATGCCAATGGGTAGATTGCTGGCCGATACCTGAATAACCTCCTGTCCGCGTTTAATAAAGCTCGGAGTTGAGCCGATTTTCATAAATGTGGTCTCTGCCGTATATTCATCGATTAGAGCCATGTCCACTGTGGCATACATCTCTTCAGGAGAGCGCAGCATTAACACAGAATTCACGGACTTGATCGCCAGCTTCTCATCCATGCCCGATTGAAGCAGCTGTTCCAGAATATTTAACGCGGCACTGCTCTCCATGCGCGCACGTTCCCCGTTGCCCATACCATCACTGAGTGCCACCGCAAAGGTACCATTCCCCAATTCAACCGTGCTGAAGCTGTCCCCGGATAACAAATCTCCCCCTTTTGCAGCCGCAGCTACCCCTGTAGTCACTTCATAGGTTTTGGCTGATCCAAAGGTAACGGTGGCCAGACCCTGACGGGGATTCGTCATCGTCTCATGAAGAACAGCAATATGCTCGTCCAAAACATCCGAGATCAGCGGCGCAATCATCTTCCGGCATTCATCAAATCCCCTCGTATAGGCATGAACAATCTCGATTTCCACATTGCCTGCTTCCAGATTGATAATCTCAATCGAATGAATGGACAGGCCCAGCGACTCCAGCGCATCCCGAATCTGTTCCTCCTGCTGTACCATCTCCTCACTTTCCCGTTGGATTTCTCTCGCCAGGTCCTCCATCACCTGGGATACTCCGGATAATTGCTCGGCAACCAGCTGCCGGCTGTCCACAATCTGACGTTTCCACTGCATATTATGCTGGTAGAGCCCATATTGGGCACGCATAACCTCAAGCACCTCCTCCGGTTTGGCACATACCCTGTTCCACTCCACAGGAATTTGTTTGCCCGACATCTCCGGATTGGCCTCAATGGAACTCATCACATCTGTCATGTATTTATAGGTTTGAATAAACTTTGCATCCCAGCACTGTGCACGTTTGAAGCACCCTGCGCACGTTCCCTCTGCTACCGCATTCATGAAATGCTCCATGCCGCCTTCGTTCTGTACCGGTTCCCCCGTACCGGACATCTGATCGAAGCTGCGGGAAAGCTGGCGGAATACCTGCGAGAAGCGGGTCACCCGTTCTGCCGTGATATCCCGAATTCGCTTCGCATATTCATGCTGCGATTTGGTATGATCCTGTGTACCTGGCACATATTTGGATATGGCTGCCATCATGCTTTTAGGTGTAAGCATGAACAGAACAATGGCTGCACACGTCTCCCATAAGGAATTCATCACATCACCTGGACCGCCCAGATAAATGGATAGAATGGATGAGCCCAGCAGCATCCCCAGTGCAACGCCTGCACGTTTGCCCTCTCTAAGCATACCCGCCAGCATCCCGGCAAAAGCGAGCAAACTCATTTGGTATACGGCTGACATGTCAGCCAGACTCAAAATCAGCCCCGTAATGACCCCGACGGATGCCCCAAGGGGGGCTCCGCCCACCAGCGCGAAGATCAATATTAAATAACGAGAGAGCATATGCTCCACGGAAAGGGACTGAATGGTCCAGCCCACCGCGCCTGTCATAACGGAGGCCAGTAATATGATGAGGCAGAGGATCTCCTCGCTCTTTAGGTTGAATTTCTTTTTGCGGTACGTAAAAATCGGTATGGCTTGTATAAAAACCAGGGTAAGCACGAAGCTGAGTACGGAGTCCATCGTGAGCATTAACATGGCGTACCAGCTGAAAGACGGCCCAATGACGACTGCGAACAACTTGACCATAAAAGTAGTCGTAAACACCATGGTTGGTGCATAAGATAATTCAGCACGGTCATAAGACTCCAGCCCTCTGAACAAGAGATAGAAGATCGCCATCTCAGACGCAACGATAAGTGGAACCGGAAACGGAGCAAACAGGCTCCCCGCCAGCAAAGCGGCCCCAACGGGAATAATGTAATCCCTTCGCATGAAGGCAATCACCGCGAAGTACGCAATGGCAAAGGGCGATAGTTCATTCAGGATCATGGCCTTCCCCAATAAGAATCCCATAAATGTAAGGAGCAGCACCCATTTGCGTGCAGCAACGAACTGGACAGCCTTGCGGGAGGTAATCCACTGTTTGAGACGTACGGACAGCTCCTCCCGAGCTTCTGTACTCTCTTTACCAGCTTTCATTCCCGGAAATTGAATGACATTCCACTTTTCCATCATCCCAAAGGCACCCCATTCGATTATTTGTTTTCGTGTTTCGTTCTCGATGGTTCTGATTATAGATAGATTAGAAGACGTAGTTTGTCACAATAGGTGGACAGGGTTCAAAAAGTTTACGACAAAAGAAACAGGCATGGCGCGGAGGAGCGAAACCCCCGGCCTTATTGTCGTTCCATCCTTTACAGCCTGACCCACCGAGGACGGTGTTGTCTGATTTTGAATGGCATTTGTTCTGCCATCAACCTGAATTGAACGGGATACCTGCGGAAAGGCATGGAAACATGTCGGTAAAAAATGGTAGACGACAAATGTTCTTATTTCCTATGGTCCTTGTGCGAAAAAAGTGCATCTGTGGAGTATTACTTTACAAGAAAAGCCAGGAATCCAGTGGAATGCGCATAGGCGACGGTAAACCCCAAAAAATATGCGCACCCAGCAGACTAAAAGAAAAAAAGAACAAAACGCAAAAAAGCCGTTGACCCTTACGGGTTAACGGCTTTTCTTATATTTTAAATCAGGTTGATACAGATTTACACGCGCTTGGCTCCACGGCCTCCGCGTTTGCCCTCTGTGTTCTTCTTGAGCGAAGAGATCCGCTCTTCACTATCTTTCAGGAAGCGTGACATTTTATCCTCAAATGAAGGTTTGCCTGCTGCGGGCTTGAAAGAACGGCCTCCACGGTCGCGGTTAAATCCACCGCCGCCGCCACGGCCTTGGCCGCCACTTGGGCCTCCACCGCTGAATCGTTCGCGATCTCCTCCACTGCGTTCCGGTCTTGGAGCTCTTGGGGGTCTGGATTGTGTTTGTTGCTCCACCGGTTTGTCAACAGCTTGCTTAATGGAAAGTCCGATTTTGCCATCCTTGTCAACGTTGATGACCTTCACTGTAACGACGTCATTAAGTTTCAGGTGGTCGTTGACATCCTTGACATAATTGTCGGCGATTTCCGAGATGTGAACGAGACCCGTGACACCTCCTGACAGATCCACAAATGCTCCAAAATGCGTGATGCCTGTCACCTTGCCCTCTAACTTGGTGCCCACTTCAATTGCCATAGAATAAAATGATCCTCCCTTAAAAATATACAACCCGATTTTTTAGATGCCAAAATCAATGCTGTGCTAAATGTAATTATACCTTATGCCGCAAACCAAGGTCAACAGAGCTCTACCCCGCAGGAGAGCCTATTTTTTACAGTATAACGACTTCAGATATATGGATAATAATTCTTGCTCAGTCATGAGCGTAATTCCATCAGTTCCCTGACTCTTCAACCTGGATTGGCGTCTCTTCAGGCAAGTAATAGCCTTTTTTCCGCGCCAGCTGTCCTATGTATTCAGGGTCCTTCAACCGACTGACTTCATACTTCAACTGATCCAGCTTCTTCTGCGTCTCTTCCTTTGAAGCCTGCTGTGCGGCCAAGTTCGAACTCTTGTCCGAAATCTGTGCATTCTGTACAAGGAACGTATATCCTGCCCAAATAACAAATACAACGACGAATGTCATCCAGAGCATGAGGCGTCTTTTTGCGCCGGCAGATTTCCCTTGGCCTGTCGGGGCTGCAGATCTCCCCACAGGTGTTTTACCCATTTTTGGACCTCCTTAAAACCAGCGTTTCCAAATCGCTGCAATACTTGAACCCGCACGGATTATCCAACGGGGCGTTACCCAATGTTTCAGGAGCGGCCTAAACATCCAGCGGAACAACTTGCCGAAAGGTACCAAACATTGCAGTACCAGCTTGCCCAGGAATATCAGTATCGCGAGCACAAAACCCAATATCACGCGAACTAGCTTGTATAGTCCCTTCGCTGGCATAACGAACAGGATGTTAAGGACATGTCCACACCAATGAATAAGTGTTCTTGCGAGTTTAATTAACATTACCACAAAACGCTGGGTTGTAACACTTAAAAGCCAAAAATAGAAGCAAACCCCTATAATTAGCCCCAAAAAGACATAAAACCGCAGCTGTCCGTGGTTTCCGGCGTACAGCATCCGGAATACGAACAGCGCGGAAGCAACCCAGTACAACAGGTCAAGCGTGTGCATGCTCCATCTCGGGAAGCGCAGCTGACCGGACAGTACCCGGTAACTGTCGTAGGCCATACCCATTACGATTCCCGACAACAGCATCCATGTTAATGTGATCCACTGCGTGTCCAGACTCATCGGAACATCTTGCCGAACAGGCCTTTACTATTCTTGTTCTGGGAACCGGGGTCCAGATATTGCAGAGAACTGACGGTGCCTTCAATGGACAGCAGACCTTCCTCCAGGCTCAAGTTTTTGATATGTAAATTATGCCCCCGGATGGTCAGATGCCCAAGCTCAGTCTGCAGCAAAAACTCCTCACTGTCGAAGCTCTCTACATTGGAGACACCTGTCAGATCCAGCAGTTTGCGATTTTGCATGCTCAAATGATGCTGTTTCGGTTTACCGTGCTCAACCATGGCATGTACCCCTCCTTCTTACACCTAGCTTATGGAGGCAAAGGCGGGAATAGAACCAGGGATCATGAAGGAATTGCTTCTGCCTACCCAAACAAAAAAGCACCCTTCCTATCTAGGAAAGGTGCTTCTATCTCACTTACTTTCATTCATAAAAGAGCATATCGGGCAGATGATTACCAGTTCAGCCCGTTATCCTTGGCGATCGGCTCTTCCTTAACCAAGGTATAGAGGCTGCTCGCCTCGTCCTTCTTGGTACTCTCAGCAAGACGTTCCACCTTCACGGTGACCAGCTTCTGACCGAACTGAACCGTCAGCTCATCGCCCACTTTAACAGCAGCGCTTGGCTTCGCTTCACGTCCGTTAATCAGAACACGTCCCTGTTCGGAGACGTCCTTGGCCACAGTGCGGCGTTTGATCAGCCGGGAGACCTTCAGGAATTTATCAAGACGCATTATTTTACGGCTTCTTTAAGTTTGTTGCCTGCTTTGAATGCAGGAACAGTGGACTCAGGAATAACGATTTCATTCCCTGTTTGTGGGTTACGTCCGGTACGACCGGAACGTTTGCGGGTTTCAAAAGTGCCAAAGCCGATCAGTTGTACTTTGTCTCCGCTTGCGAGTGCATCTGTAATTTCTCCCAAGAAGCCGTTCAATACGGACTCAACGTCTTTTTTAGTCAAACCGCTTTTGGTGGAAATGTTGTTAATCAGATCTGTTTTGTTCATTTTTAAAAGCCTCCCAAATTAAAAAGAAAGTATCTGCGAATCCTGGCAATCTGCCTGATTGCCGCGGCTTTCGCGCAAGGTTACTACACATGTATTCTGGCTTGGATTCTGAATTCCTGCCTCGGCCGGCGACTTTTTTTGGCTTATGTTGAACCTGTGCCTATAGAAAGTCTAAGTCCAATACCCGGAATGTTGTCCGATCAATCAGGAATAACCCTAATCCAAATATGAACACATGTTCGTATAGCATATCATACCATTGAAAAACATGGAACAAGGATATTTGAACAGTTTACTTGGTCTACCCTGTTACAGTCCAGCCTTCTTCGCCGCTTGCCAGAATTGCTCCATCTCTTCGACGTTGCTATCTGCAGGTGTCCGTCCAAGTTCACGAAGCCGCTCCTCAATATATCGGAACCGCTGAGTGAACTTGCGATTGGTGGCAGCAAGGGCCTCCTCCGGGTCCGTATCAATAAAGCGAGCTACATTAGCCGTAGCAAACAGCAAATCGCCCAGTTCCAGCTTCCGCTCTTCAGCCGATTGATTGCTACGCACTGCTTCTTTCAATTCTGCCAGCTCTTCTTCAATCTTGGCAAATACGCCATTCACATCATCCCAGTCAAAACCAACCTTGGCAGCTTTCTTCTGGAGCTTGTACCCTTTCATCAAGGCAGGCAGATCGCGGGGAATACCATCCAGCACCGAAACGGTCTGTTGATTGATCCCTTTGCGTTTCTTCTCCTCTGCCTTCATCTGTTCCCAGTTCTGCAGTGCTTCATTCGCATTCTCGGCCTGATGCTCGCCAAATACATGAGGATGACGGAAAATGAGCTTGTCATTAAGCCCTTCAATGACATCATACACATTGAAGGTGCCCACTTCCTCTTCCATCTGGGAATGCAGCAGAATCTGCAGCAATAAGTCCCCAAGCTCCTCCTTCATGTGGTCAGGATCATCTTCATCGATCGTTTCAATGACCTCATACGTCTCTTCAATCAGGTTCTTGCGAATCGACTGATGGGTCTGCTCCTGATCCCATGGGCATCCGCCCGGGCTGCGAAGAATATTAACAATTTCATGCAGCCTTGCAAAAGAGCGACGTCGCAGGTTGTCATCCGTGTTTTTCGGCACGTAAATGAGGGAGAGGTTTCCATAACCTTCAATCCGGTCCAGCTCATGAAGCGGTACCTTGTGGATGATCTCCTGATCCTGTACACCGAGGGCGTGTCCAACGAATACCGGATAGTCATCTGGATATACATCCATCAGGCATAGCTTCACATCAGACGCTGTAAACACATCATAGACCTGTCCAATCAAAGTATGCAGCTGAGGCTGCACTAGCTCCGTGCTCAGGCTGCTTGCATCGAGAAGTTGGAAGCCTTCAATAGGATCAAATCCGAGACGGATAAAGGCTTCATCCAGAAAACTTTCACCCCCCATGACACGAAGTGAGATGCCCATTTGCGGGCAGCGTTCCTTCAGCAGCCGTACACTCGCCTCTGCCACCATCGGATGGCCTGGCACAGCGTAGACAATCTCGGTTCCCGGCTCTCCCTGACGGGCAGCCTCAATGAGGCGATTCGCAATCTCGTCATAGACCTCCGGGAACGATGCCTTCGCCTCGTAGATTGCATCAAATGATGTCATCTCCAGTCCTTCCTGCTTCAGATCATTCAACACAGGATGATCCAATGTGCGGACATACAGCGTAGCCGCTTGTTTCATTTTCTTGATAATACCTACTGTCAGCTGATCTGCATCTCCTGATCCGAGACCAACGACGGTCAAAGCTGCTGCGCTCATTTTCAAGCCTCCATCCGAACCATTCTGCAGAATGCCTCCCATTGTTACATTGACATGAGGAACATACGCAGAACAGCGCTCTATAATTACACGTATTATAACAGAATCCGTGGATATCCAATAATTTCACACGCAAAAGGGTGAGACAGGGCTACCGCAGGACATGCAGCCTGCGAAGCCATTTGGCCAGGCGCGGTCCAAGCTTCGGGATCGCGGCCAGATCTGTGGCGGTCAGCAGTCCGGTACGGGCTGACGCCAGCAAAAACACGGCTGCGCCTGCGGCGATGCCAAGCAGGCTTATGCCTACCGCGGCCAGCCTGCGATCGGCCGCGATGCCTATGCCGCCGAGCACCGCTCCGGCAGCCCAGGCCATGCCTGCCGCCGCCACGCTCATGGCGGCGATCACCAGCGCCGGCTTCACCAGGACGGCGCCAGGGGCAGGGCGCATCGCGGTACGCCGCGCCAGCAGGGCCACATTCAGGCCAGCCGCCAGCATATAGGCGACTGCGCCTGCCAGGGCCGCGCCGCTGATGCCCAGCGCGGGCACAAGCATGACGTTCAGCAGCGCCTTGACGCCTGCGGCGGCCAGCATGCTGAACGCGGGGGCGCGCACGGCGCCGAGGCCCTGCAGCAGCGCCGCCGCAATGATGCTGACGGTACTGCCTGCTGCCGTCAGCGCCATATACCGCAGAGCTTCGGTGCCTGCGGCATCACCGTACAGCATGCGGTTGATCGGTTCTGCCAGCACCGCCAGACCGGCGGATGCAGCCAGACCGATTAACCAGAACCAGCGCAGCGCGATGCTTGCCTGCTGCCTGACGGCTTCCGGCCCGCCCTTCAGGCGAGCTTCGGCCATCGCCGGAATGAACAGCACAGATAGCGACGTAGCAAGCATCGTCACGAGCTGTACAAGCGGCAAGCCCCGATTGTAAATACCGAACAACACCATGGATTCGACCTCATCCAGCCCTTCACTTCTTAGAAGCCGGGGCACCGTGAAGGTATCCACCAGGTTCATCAGAGGTACAGCGAGCGAACCCAGACAGACGGGAATGGCATATACCAGCAAGGTTCGTATCCATTGACCATTGGTGGTAAGCTTCTTCGCTTGAAGCCCTTCTCCTGTCCATTGCTCCGGTTGTCCCTCCCTGGTTCCCGATCTCTGCAAGCCATCCAGTTCTTCTTGGGATAAACTCGTTTTCCTGCTCTTTCGCCGCCTACCGTACACATAAGCGAGCATGGTGAGTAATCCCGCGATTCCACCGGCAGCAGAACCCAGCATGGCTCCTGCCGCAATGGTCTCCAGCGATGCATCCCGCTTCATCAGCCATAGCAGCAGCACAATCATTACCGTCACACGAATCGTCTGCTCTACGACCTGTGACACAGCGGTTGGCACCATCTGCTGTAAACCCTGAAAATATCCACGAAGTCCAGTCATTAGTGGGACAAATAGCAGTGCAAGCGCAGCAGCCCGAATCGAAGGAATGACATGTCCATTACCAATCAGATGACCTATAAGTGGTGCACCGATGTACATCAGTATAGCCAGGATTAATCCGATGCTTCCAAGAAGTATCGAAGACAGTCGGATAATCCGTTTGCCCTCTTCGGGCCTCCCCAGCGCATGTTGTTCGGCAACAAATTTGGATACGGCAACAGGCAGTCCGGCGGCAGCAATCGTAATGATAAGCATATAGAACGGATATACCGTGTTATAAATGCCAAAAACACCATCGCCCCCTAGATTCTGTAACGGAATCTTTTGAAAAGCACCGATGATTTTAGAAATAATGGCAGCAAGGCCAAGCACAAATGCACCCTGCAGCAATTTTGAGCCAGTAGTAGACGGCTGTTTCATAAGTCCCTCCTACAGTTATCCAAGCGATTATATCCAGTAAGCATACTTTGCTATTATACCTGCCTGAAGCCGCACAGACTAACCTTCTGTTGAAGTTCCTTTTGAAGTCCCCTCCATCTGCTCTTCATTCAGCCTGCGTATTATGCCTTTTTAAATGCAAAAAACTCCTGTCTGCCGGAAAGGCACCAGGAGTTGATCTGCTTATCTATTGTTCCATCTGTTTGCCAAGGAAGCCAGCAGCCGTCTCAGCCATTTTAACTTCCATCTGGGACATTTTCACGGATTCATCCTTGTTGTAGAGAATGACGGTTCCAATAGGGTCCCCACCCGAAATGATGGGTGCAATGACAAAAGAGGATAATGTTTCATCATGATCCTTGCTGATCTCATAGGAGCCACTACCTGTCTCAACGATGGTCTTGCGATTTTCCATACAGCTCTCTACCAGCTGACCTACCTGCTTGTCCAGATACTCCTTCTTGGAGCCGCCCGCTACCGTAATAATGGTGTCGCGGTCAGAGATCATGGTTACGTGACCTGTACTCTCATACAACGATTCAGCATATTCTTTGGCGAAATCGCCCAGTTCGCCGATTGGCGAATATTTTTTTAGAATGACTTCTCCATCACGATCCACAAAAATCTCAAGCGGATCTCCTTCACGAATTCGTAACGTACGACGGATTTCTTTTGGAATGACCACACGGCCGAGGTCATCAATACGGCGGACAATACCAGTAGCTTTCATTTCACATGTTGCCCCACTTTCTCGAGAAGATTTTTCAACTACTGTTCCTTAATGGGTCGAGGAAAGTCCCAGAACGTTTAGTGTGATATCTTGACCATAGTATTCATCTGTTCCCATTTCCTTATACATACTTTGAAGAATATAGTTGTGTTCTCTTCGCAGAAGGTGACCATGTACCCATTATGCTGCTGTCTGTACAAAAAGAAGCAAGGGGCAGGCCATAAGTCCTCCCCTTGCTTCTCTAAGCTTGTCCAGAAAGTAAGTGTGCTGCAGCTCGTTTCTTACTTGCTGCTTGTATCAGCGCTATCGCCTGTTGTTGCATCGGACTCTGTTTTAGTACCTTGATCTGTCTTAGCGTCAGTACCTGTGGACTCGTCCGTTTTGGTTTCTGTAGATTTGTCACCTTCGGTTCCAGTTCCAGTACCCGTTGTGCCTTCAGTACCTTCAGTGCCTTCCGTAGTACCTTCTTCAGCCTTGTCTGTCTTCGGCAGGTTTACTTCCTTCACGATCTTATCCAGTTCATTCGTCATGAACGTATCGATCTCTGCTGCTGCCAATTGGCTTTTGAGTGTTTCTTTTTGCTCATCTGTCAATTTGCTGTAGTCTGCTTCGGTACGGGATTCTACTTTCATCACGTGGTAGCCGTATTCCGTTTCAACCGGATCACTGATTTTGTTAATTGGCAATGTTTTGGCAGCTTCTTTGAACGCTTCTACCCAGTTGGATACAGGGGTATTTTCGTACAATCCGCCATTATCTGCAGAGCCTGGATCTTCGGAGTATTCTTTTGCCACTTTTGCAAAGTCTTCGCCGGCATCCAGTTTAGTCTTAACTTCTTTTGCAATTTTCAAGGCATCTTCTTTTTTACGCTCTTTTTGCGTATCTGGGTCCGTAAAGTTAATCAGGACGTGACGAACCGAAGCAGTTGTGAACTGATCCTTGTTTGTTTCAAATTCTTTTTTGATTGCATCTTCCGTAACGCCAGTCTCTTTATCCTTGATTACGGTCATGATGCGAGTCATGTAATCCTTGATGTTCTGATCTGTCAGGTTCTGAGCCTTCAACATTTCAGTCCATTGATCAGCTTGAACAGAAGCCTTCATTTTGTCGAACTGCTCGGTAGCCACTTTGGCTCCTTCTGTTTTGGCTTCTTCACTCGCCTTGCCACTCAAATATTCATAAGCAACTTCCTGGCGCACCAGGTAGTCCTTGAAATCGTCCATCTCCATCATTTGTGCATATTCCGGATAGAGGAATTTCATGACCCGCTGCTCCATATCGAATTCATTGGCTGTAATTGTACCGCCATCGTAGGTCGCTACAACAGCGCTTGTATCATTAGTTTCTGGTGCAGCTGCTTCATCCTTCTTGCCGCATGCAGCAAGCAGTGATAAGGACAGTACTGCAACCATACTCACGGAGAGTACTTTCCCTACTTTTTTATACTTTGGTAACATCCTTTGGTTCCCCCTTTGATTTAAAAGCACTCTTCATGGACTCCAGAAATTTCTCTACCAGCTCCATCAGTTGCTTGTCCCCAAGCCCTTTGCCTTTGACATGAATAAGCATATGGGGTCCTTGTTCAAATTGTACACGTCTTTCGAACTGATTTCCAATGTGGGCAATTTTCGAGAGCTCAAACGCATGCTCACGGCCTTCGTAGAATTTCACGGTAAGGTCGTCACCACGCTGCGTAATGGACTCAATTCCGTACATTTTACCATACACTTTTAATCTGGCTACAGCCATAAGATTAATGACAGCTTCCGGAAGATCGCCGAAGCGGTCAACCAACTCGTCTTCCAGCTCCATGGCATCGTCGAAAGAGGCAATAACCGCCACTTTTTTGTAAATCTCAATCTTCTGTATACTGTCATAGATATAATCACCCGGCAAGTAGGCATCGATGCTGAGATCGAGCGTGGTGTTCCATTGATCGGAAGGTACCGGCTCCTCTCCGAGCATGGTGACTTTGCGTTTATTAATTTCCTCGGCCAACATCTGAGAATACAGGTCGAATCCGACTGAGGCAATGAAGCCGTGCTGCTCTGCACCCAGCAGATTCCCTGCTCCGCGGATCGATAGATCTCGCATCGCAATTTTGAATCCCGACCCCAGCTCGGTAAACTCCTTAATAGACTGCAGACGTTTCTCTGCAACCTCGGTCAGCACTTTATCCCGTTGGTACGTAAAGTACGCATACGCAATTCGATTGGACCGTCCAACGCGCCCACGCAGCTGGTACAGCTGGGAAAGGCCCATTTTGTCTGCATCATGAACAATCAGGGTATTTACATTCGGGATATCTACCCCTGTCTCAATGATGCTTGTGCTTACGAGCACATCATATTCGCCATCCAGGAAGTCCAGGATCGTTTTCTCCAGCTCTGTCTCCGACATCTGTCCATGGCCCACGCCCACTTTGGCTCCAGGAACCAGGTCAGCAATTTCGGCAGCCATCTCCTGAATTCCTTGAACACGGTTATACAGATAATAAACCTGACCTCCACGTGCCAGTTCCCGCTCAATGGCTTCCCGAACAAGCGCCTGGCTATGTTCCACGACATAGGTCTGCACCGGGAAACGATTCTCTGGTGGTGTTTCAATAACCGAAAGATCACGGACTCCCAGCATGGACATGTGGAGGGTACGCGGAATTGGTGTAGCCGTCAGTGTGAGCACGTCCACATTTGTTTTCAGCTTCTTCAGTTTCTCCTTATGAGTTACACCGAAGCGCTGCTCTTCATCAACGATAAGCAGTCCAAGATCCTTGAATACCAGATCCTGCGATAACAACCGGTGCGTCCCGATAACAATGTCGACTGTTCCACTTTTAATGCCTTTGGCCGTCTCATTTTGTTCCTTACGGGAACGGAATCGGCTAAGGACATGAATATTGAATGGATATCCCGAGAAACGTTCACGGAATGTCTCATAATGCTGCTGTGCCAAGATCGTGGTCGGAACGAGTACCGCAACCTGTTTGCCTTCAATAGCCGCTTTGAAAGCAGCACGAATGGCAACCTCGGTTTTTCCGTAACCGACGTCTCCACATAGCAGACGGTCCATGGGACGATTTTGTTCCATGTCCTTTTTAATTTCTTCAATCGCACGGACCTGATCACGAGTCTCATCATAAGGGAACATGGCTTCGAATTCCTGCTGCTCGGCAGAGTCCTTCTCGAAGCCGAAACCTTTTGAGGTCTGACGCTCCGCATAGAGCTTGATCAAGTCGTCAGCGATGTCCTGTACAGATGAACGAACTTTATTTTTAACCCGTGTCCACTCGTTACCACCCAGCTTGTAGATCTTGGGCTCTTTCTCTTCTGACCCGACGTATTTCTGGATCAGATCGATCTGTTCGATCGGTACCGACAGTTTATCCCCACCAGCATAGAGAATATGCATATAGTCCTTATGAATACCGCCAACCTCAAGCGTACCAATCCCTAGATACTTACCAATCCCGTGGTTCTGATGGACAACATAATCGCCCACCTTCAGCTCACTATACGATTTAATCCGTTCTGCATTATCCACATTACGGCTTTGTTTGCGTGCCTTGCGCTGCTTTTGGGAGAACATCTCACCTTCGGTTACGACGGCTAAATGAATGGACGGCAGTTCGAATCCGGTCTGCAGGTTACCGATAAGCATTTCCGGTTCCGGTATATCGTAGTCCATGAGGACGCGCCGCATCCGATCGAGTCTTTCTTCCCCGCTCGCCAGCATAAGCACATGCACTCCGGCTTTCTGCCAGCGTTCCATCTCGGCCTTAAGTACATTCATCTGTCCGTGGAAATCCTGCATGCCCCGACTGATGAAGTTCAGAATGTTTTGAGGCTGTGTATGTGGGACCTGACGCAAGAAGATCGACATAAACAGCGTCTGGAATGGGCGTTCATATAACAGCTCATCCCCATCTGCCGACAAATGAAGATCAGGCAGCGTCTTTCCGTTTTGCATCAAATGCAGGTTCCACTCCGATTCATCCCGGTCGAGCTGCTTGGACGTTTCAGCCAGTCGTGCAGGTTCGTCCAGAACAAGCAGCGTGTCCTCCCGCATGTAATCGTAAATGGTTTTATGCTCCGGATAGAGCGGTGAGATATATTTATACATTTCAGAGAAATACACATGCTCCCGCAGCAGCTCAATCTCGCGGTGAATTTCTTCACGGAGACGCAGCTTGGCCTGGCGATCAGTCATTTTCTCCAGCTGTTTTTCCAGTAAAACGACAGCTTCATCCGCAGCCTTCTCCATGCGTTCGCGGTCTGCGATCAATTCCTTGCACGGGAGCACCGTAACTTCATCGATACGTTCAATGGAGCGTTGATCCGCTGGGTCGAATGTTCGTATGGAGTCAATCTCATCGTCAAACAATTCCACCCGGTAAGCAATGGACGAAGTCACTGGATAAAAGTCGATAATTCCTCCGCGCACGCTCATCTCGCCGCGAGATTCAACCCGTTCCACACGTTCATATCCAAGCTTCACCATCTCCAGAAGGAACGAGTCCAGATCGATTGTATTCCCTTGTTTAAGGGTAATCTGAGCATTGGCCATCACTTCCGGAAGAGGCACATAACGCCGCACGCCGGAAAATGGAATAACAACAACGCCCCTAAAACCTTGGGCGCAACGAACTAACACATCAATACGCTGACCCAGTGTTTCCGGACTGGAAACAGCGGCTTCAGCGGCAACAAGTTCATTCGCAGGATAGAGCAGCACTTGATCTGGTGAAAGCGCTTCCTGCAAATCTTCTGCGATTTTTTGTGCGGAAAACATATTGTGTGTAACGACGAGCAGTGGTCGGTTCATCTCTTGGTGCAGAGCTGCCAGCATGATCTGGCGCGCTGATCCGGACAATCCTGAGACCAGCTGCTCTTTCATACCGGACGTAATACCGGCAGTAATGGATCCAAAATCGGGATCTTTGGAAAAAGCCTGTATAAGTGCTTGTAACAAAAGGGGCACCTCTCTTATAACTTACTTGATTAGTTCACGCCTAAGCGCCGTATTATCATTTTGAATTGGATACAAATTCCTTTTTGTCCTGTTTCATCATATCGGATTACTCGCTTCATTACCACATCAGGTTCAACCAATAACCCAAATTTCCGTCATGAGCATTTTCATTCCTAAATTGAAAAGAAGCCTCAGCAGTCTGCCAAGGCTATAAAGGTGGAGCGGTATTCCGCAGCCCCCATCATCTGTTATCCATCTTCGCTGCGAACCAGACTTATTATTGAAGCGGGCTCGCCAGCAGGCTGAGCTCAGGATTGAGTTCAAGCGCTTCTTTGCAATAATCGCATGTAATCCGAACGGTAATATCCCCACCGGAATTATACGCTATTATATCCCTCCGCTCGTCGGGGGTCAAGAAATGAAAGCCTAACTGTGCTTCTGATATTCGGGCAGAATCGATTCGTCCAATAAAGGTACGGCAGTGCCTGCACACATAATTCACTGACATGTTTATGCCTCCTGAACATGGTTTATACGTCCAGTATGCCCATTATGACTGAATTGAACCCGGTTTTGATCATTTTTCCCAGCATGTCTTCCAACAAGTATTACCCGTTAAACTTAGCCATTGTCTGCTCGAATGTATGATTCAGGCTGTGCTCCAGAGCATCACAGGTTTGCTCAATAGTATGGTCGAGCGCTTCCTTCTCTTTTTTCATAAATGTAGACAGCACATAATCAACAATGGCATGTCCAGGTTCTGGGCGCGAAATACCCATCCGTACACGGTTGAATTGCTGTGTGCCGGTATGCTGAATAATGGACTTGATTCCATTATGGCCGCCAGCACTACCTTGATAACGCAGTCTGACTTTGCCAATCTCCGTGTCCATGTCATCATAAACGACAATCAGATCTTCCAGACTGACTTTGTAAAAGTCCATATATGCCCGTACCGATTCACCGGACAGATTCATGAATGTCATCGGTTTGATCAACACGGTTTTCACACCGCCAATATTTCCTTCTCCAATTAACGCCTTACATTTGCTCTGAGTGATGGAAATCCCATGACGACTGGCCAGTTGATCCAGTGCCATAAAACCAATATTATGTCGTGTTTTGGCATAGTTTGAGCCCGGATTACCCAGGCCTACAATCCACTTCATCGTATTCCCTCCTTCGGATCACATGAGGTGAGGCATAGACTTCGAATGTTATATTTCATATAATATCAAGAAAGTGAACTTCCTATTTACTGTAATTTTCACGATTATTATCTTATTAACCCAGGAAGGTGAGCGGGTTTTGCGCGACGATAACGGACAGCTGACTCAACATAGTGATTTTATCTATCATCTCGAATACCATGTACCCGTACAGGTATATGATCGCGACACCCATATTGAGATCGGATTGATTACACGTTTCGATAATCAATTTGTCGAAATTGCCGACACTCTTTTTCATCGGCGGCGTTTTCGCTTCATTTCACGGCCAGGATATTAATCATCCGGCCTCTCCAAGCATCGTTATAATGGCACGCCGACAGGGGTTACATTTTCCGTTCGACCGGAAAACGTAACCCCTCTACTACTTTGTGCAGACATCCTTATTCAATTTCAAACAGCTTGCTGATTGACAATTCCTCATGAACCCGGATAATGGCTTCCCCGAGCAAAGGTGCTACAGACAACACTTTAAGTTTGCTTGTCGGATTGGCATGCGTGATTGGAATCGTATCCGTTACGATAACTTCTTTCAGTGGTGCATTCTCCAAACGCTCCATCGCTGGTCCGGACAATACCGGGTGAGTACAGCATGCGTATACTTCCTTCACGCCGCCTTCCATCAGTGCGTTTGCACCCAGCACAATGGTACCTGCCGTATCGATGATGTCATCGATCAGGATTGCTGTTTTACCTTCAATGTTACCGATAATGTTCATAACTTCACTTACATTCGGCTCCGGACGACGTTTATCAATGATCGCCAGAGGTGCATTCAGGAAATCAGCCAATTTCCGTGCACGTACTACACCGCCGTGGTCAGGAGATACAACGACCGGATTTTCGATCTGTTTGGAGCGGAAATATTGAGCCAGAATCGGCACACCAAGCAGATGATCCACTGGAATATCAAAAAAGCCCTGGATTTGCATGGCATGCAAGTCCATCGCAATTACGCGGGTAGCTCCTGCTTTTTCGATCAGATTGGCTACCAGTTTCGCTGTAATTGGATCACGCGAACGTGCCTTACGATCCTGTCGTGCATAACCGTAATACGGAATTACAACGTTGATTGTCTTGGCTGATGCCCGTTTCAGTGCATCAATCATGACGAGCATCTCCATCAGGTTGTCGTTAACCGGCAAGCAAGTGGACTGCACAATGTATACGTGACAGCCCCGAACGCTCTCGGAGAGCTTCACTTGAATCTCACCATCACTGAAGCTGGTTGTGTGAGATTCACCCATAGGAATTCCGATATAATCAGCAATTTGATGGGCAAGCTTGGGGTTAGAATTGCAAGTAAATATTTTTAATTTCGAATCAAAATAAGTCATAAAATAAAAACCCTCCGTGCTGGTTCATTGGAATCTATAAGCGTCTGCGACATGTCGGCACCTCCCGAAGATCGGGAGGCAATCAGAATATCAATACCCCTTATTCGGGTTTGGCATTTTGTTTCTTGGCTTTGGCACGTCCGCGAATTTTCTCTGCGTAACCAGGTTTGTTCTCCTGGCGAGGACGAGCAATAGCCAGATCATTCTCCGGAACGGAATGTGTAACGGTTGAGCCGGCAACCACATAAGCGCCTTTTCCTACCGTGATCGGTGCAATCAGATTGACATTGCTGCCTACGAACGCATCATCTTCGATTGTCGTTACAGCTTTATTATATCCATCATAATTAACCGTTATTGCCCCGCATCCAACATTTACGTTCTTCCCTACTTTAGCATCCCCAATATAGCTGAGATGTGATACTTTGGATCCTTCATCAATTGTAGCATTTTTCACTTCGACAAAGTCACCAATTTTTACTTTCCGGCCCAGCTTGGTGCCAGGACGCAGGTAAGCAAATGGTCCTACCGTTGTCTCTTCGCCTACTTCGGCCTGGGACAACACGGAATGTTTAATCGTTACACCGTTCTGAATAACACTGTCTTCAATATCGGCCTGAGGACCAATATGGCAAGCTTCACCAATGGAAGTTGTCCCTTTCAGAATGGTTCCCGGATACAATACCGTGTCTGATCCAATCGTAACATCCGCTCCGATATATGTCGATGACGGATCAATGATCGTAACACCGTTCAACATATGTTTTACAGCCAAACGTTCACGCATATATGCTTCTGCTTGGGACAGAGCGAGCCTGTCATTAACTCCGATGGATTCCGCGATATCATCTGACATATAAGCTTCAACCACTTCACCATCGTTACGGAAAATCCCAACAACATCTGTCAGGTAGTACTCTCCTTGGGCGTTCTGGTTGGTCACTTTCTCCAGTGCAGCAAACAATTTCGCATTATCGAAACAGTAAGTGCCTGTGTTAATTTCTTTCACAGCATCTTCCTGCTCGTTGCAGTCTTTCTGTTCCACAATGCGTTGTACAGAACCGTCTTCTCCGCGAATGACGCGGCCGTAGCCTTTTGGATTGTCCAATTGAGCCGTTAGCACGGTTGCAGCAGCTCCGCGACTCTCATGAAGCTTCATCAGACCTTCCAGCGTTTCACTGGTTACCAGTGGTGTATCTCCACAGACGACTATAGTAGAGCCTTGCTCACTTCCAAGCAAAGACTTCACTTGCTTCACCGCGTGACCTGTTCCCAATTGTTCAGCCTGAAGTGCATACTCTGCTTTGGAACCCAAAAATGACTGCACCGCTTCGGCACCATGACCGACCACGACCACACTGCGCTCAACGCCTGCGCGTAGAGCTGCATCCAGCACGTGAGCTACCATAGGTTTACCGCATACGGGATGCAGTACTTTGTACAATTTAGATTTCATTCGTTTGCCTTGTCCTGCAGCAAGTACAATTGCCATTCGTTTCAAATTTCACGACCTCCTGTTCTGAAAACCCCATCCGGAAGACCCACCTTAATGGATCATCCCTGATAAGTATCGTTCAGCCGGCCTGAAGCCGGTCTTGTTCATCGCCTACTGTCTCTGTTATCACACGTAACAACGCGGACACGAGCAAATCGTGACCTATATGTATACGCCGTGTACCTGTGAGCCTTAACCGAATCCCAATGACTCTTAAGATGCCGCCCTGTCACCAAGCGCACGCTGCGCTAATGTTTCCTTCAACATTTTCCAGCAATAACGCTGTTAAATGTTCCTGTTTGAATAAACTCAATACTGAATATATCTTATTCCGGTCAAAAAGAAAAGAGAGCCATAAGACATGGCTCTCTTTTCCTTCGAACCCCAATAATGTTCTCAGGCACCTTCTTCAATGACTTCTTCCTCAGTTGCAGCGCGGTCATACTCAGTCAAAACAGCAGCCTGAATCTTCTCACGAGTACCGGAAGAGATCGGGTGGGCGATATCACGGAATTCTCCGTCAGGAGTCCGCTTGCTCGGCATAGCAACAAACATTCCGTTGTTCCCATCAATGACGCGAATGTCATGAACGACGAATTCGTTATCGATGGTAATGGATGCGATAGCCTTCATTCTCCCTTCCGAGTTAACGCGGCGGAGTCTGACATCCGTAATTTGCATGTGTGTGTTCACCACCTTTTTCCATCAGAACTTGGTGTATAATTCCACACAGCCTATACGAACTCCTTCTTTTTATAACCACAAAAATGTCCTAATTTCAGGAATTTTTTTATTTAATACACAATTCGACAACGTTAGTGCCAGGTCGATGGAAAAGAACCTTTCCCGACATGTTATTCGTCATCTTTCTACAGGTCAAAATAGTTACCAGGCTTCACCGAAATGTGTCTGCTTTTTGCATCCACGGCTGTCAGCTGCGCAAGAGATACGTAATCGGTCAGCAAACGCTCTTCCGAATCAACTGAACCAGATTCTACCAACACCCCTACACCTGCTACCGTTGCATTAAACTCGGCGAGCAAATCAATCATGCCCTGTACCGTTCCACCGGCTTTCATGAAATCATCCACGATCAGAACCCTCGAATGCTCACGCATCGCCCTGCGGGATAGGGACATGGTATGGAGACTTTTATGGGACCCCGATACATAATTGATACTTACGGCCGATCCTTCCGTAGCCTGATGGTCCCTGCGCACGAGCACTACAGGCAGGTTAAGCTGGGCTCCAGTCGCATACGCCAGAGGAATGCCCTTCGTTTCTACCGTCATGACTACATCGATATCCATGTTGCCAAAAGCAGTCGCAAATATTTTACCTGCTTCATTCATTAATGCAGGCTGTCCAAGCAGGTCAGACATATAGAGATACCCACCGGGCAAGATACGGTCAGGCTGCTCCAACTGATTGCTTAGTCGTTCGGCAAAAGCCAGAGCATGTTCTCTGGACACCTTCGGAATCCATTTAACTCCCCCAGCAGCCCCTGCCAGTGTTTGCAGTTCTCCCGACCCGCCTTCTTCGAACACTTCCTTGATAATCGCCAAATCCTCACTGATTGACGACTTCGCGGCACCATAACGTTCGGCAAAAGTGGTTAACGGAATAACCGTATGCGGTCTTGACAATAAATACTGCGTCATTTCAACCAGCCTAGCGCTTCGTTTTAATTTCTTCACAGAGATCCATCCTCACGATCACGGAAAACATCCAAATCCGAATAATTATTTAAAAATATACCACCTTTATACGTGTTTGTACATTATAAAAGCGAATTCTAAGTCAACATGCGTACTGCATACACTTCTTTGCAGAAGCCGCGCAGCCCATTATAGATCCGTGCAACCTTCGCTTCCTTGGAGACCAACCCAAATACGGTTGGGCCACTACCCGACATGAGTACCCCATCTGCACCCAGCTTTATCATGGCATCCTTCAAATGCTGGACTTCCGGATACAGCTTAAGCGTGACATCCTCAAGCACATTCCCCATCTGTCCGCATACCTCTGCAAAGGAATGATTACGAATGGCCTGCTCCATCTTGGCCGCACTCGGATGGCGAACAATCTTATCGCTGCGGAATCTTCCGTACACATCGGCTGTCGACACATTGATTGGAGGTTTCGCCAAGATGACCCAGCATTGCGGTGGGTTAGGTATTGGCTTCAGTTTTTCTCCACGGCCTGTAGCGAGCGCTGTACCTCCTGTAATACAAAAAGGTACATCCGAACCAAGCTCTGCTCCAAGCTCCTGGAGCTCATGATCTGGGATATTCAGACGCCAGAGGCGGTTCAAGCCGCGCAGCGTAGCTGCAGCATCACTGCTGCCGCCTGCCAGACCGGCAGCCACCGGAATTTTTTTGTCCAGATGAATGTGCACTCCAGTACGCACGTCGTAGCGTTCTTTGATCAATCTGGCCGCCTGGAATGCCAGATTCTTCTCATCAAGCGGAATATACCCCGCCTGACTGGAGATAAATATCGTATCGCGAGGCAGTTCTGACATTTCCAGCCGGTCTGCCAAATCGACCATGGTCATGATCATCTCGACTTCATGGAACCCGTCGCTTCGTTTATGTAAAACGTCCAGCATCAAATTAATTTTAGCAGGCGCTTTTTCGTAAATTTTCAAGGCGTTCACCCGTCCTCACCTTTTCCCTAAGACAACTTAACATATTATATCAAAATGGGGCTGTCAAGTCATTTTTATTCCGAATTCATGGGGAAAAAGCGAGGTCAACCTCGTGGAAGGCCCCGCTCTCCAAACCGTCTAGATCGAATTACGATTTGCGTGCTGCCTCTTCAGCAAGCTGAATGGCACGCTTCACCATATTGCCTGCATCCTTGGCTTTGATGCCACCCCAGCCTTCCTGCTGTACGGTATCATAAAATCCCAGGTCTTTTGCCAGCTCATACTTGAGCTCTTCTGACATCACACTTCTTCTTCTGCGGCTCATGAAACCATCCTCCTTGAAGTAGCAGTTTTGATTAGTCCATTTACACCAGGATTCTTCCTGAAAGCTTCAGAGCCACCCTTTTCGATGAACTGTTCAGCAATATCAGTATGGGCCTGTTCAAATAGTATGCCGTTTCTGGTTAAACCTCATTCCTGCAGATGCCTGTCTGGACGGTAATTCTAAACAAATAAAAAAGCAGTTCGCCCCAAGGGGCAAACTGCCTGTAAAACGATGCTTACGTCTCCATATAGGAGTTAGGCGTCTGGTCGCCTGGGTTAAATACCATGACTTCCACCGACTCCGTAAGTATATCTGCATAACTGTAAGAGACTCGCTTGAACGTTTCTTGCTCTTCATCAAGCTTGACGATAAAAACAGAAGGGTACGTTTCTTCCAATACACCCGTACGCTCGATAGTCTTACGGCGGCCACCATTAGCCCGCAACATAATTTTTTGACCTATATGAGCATCGAGATTGCGTTTGATATCCAACAGCGTATTTTTAGCCATTGTCGACGACCACCTCTTTTCTTGTCCATTATACCTGAATTTACAGTCAATGTCAAATCAAAACTAAATATTATATCAGCATGGAAAAGTTGCTGTCAATGAATTTTTTTGCAAATGAAAAAAGCCCCAAATTGGGACTTTAATTGACCTATATCAGATGACTGATGGGTTAACTTTAAGTGTAGATAAATCGTTCAAACCAGGGAGGCCAACGCGGTAACTGCCGCGTGTTTCGACACCACCTACACCCTGGCTGCCGCTAATCGTGTTATGCAGAATATCATTCATATTTACCGTTTCCCTAACGGATGTAAAGGCTGCCTTGGCGGCCACATATACAGGGTCAAGGGCATGGATCAGAATTCGGCCTGGTGAGCTGGCAAAGTTCGCACCTGCCCGCAGAAGTGCCTCAAAATGGGACTGACATGCTCCTGCAACGATCGTTAGTGCATCCAAATGGCGCTCATATTGTCTTGCAACCTGGATCGCTGCCACAAAATTTTGCGAATTCTTGTAACTTCCGAGACTGTATAAGTCGTAAGGCTGACGGGTCTTCAGAACTCCGTCATGGCCCGTAATGACTACAATGTCAGGCTGAACTTTGGGAAGAAGACGATACAGGGCATCAGCCATGGCTGACTCATGGACATATTGACCCTCTGCCGGGACACGAAGCTGCTCATAGAGAGCCATACTTTTCTTCAGGTAATTTGGATCCCCATCCAAGTGGAGCACCTTGCCTGGCATTTCAAAATAAGCCGGCTCCCGCTGTGCAGCCCAGTCCAGCGTCAGGCCTTCACGGTTGCGCTCCGCCTGTTCAATCCGGTTCTGCTGCAGCCTGGAGAGTGTCTGATGCGCTTTTACATGTGCCTGCCTGGTCTTGGCACTCTGCGGTTCATAAGGAACCTGTATCAAATCGTCCACCGGGGAGTCGGCAAGCAGCCGGAATTCGGTCCCTTTAATGACCGCGCTATCCAACTGGAGGCCTTCCACCCGAAAAGTCACATCTCCACCGTATGACTTACGAACGACCAAGTCTCCGATATTCATCAACATAATCACCTCTACCCCATCGTATGGGCAAAGACCCGGTTTGGTTCATCCGAATTTATTTACAGGCCGGCACGAATTCCTGCATCCCACATTACCGTGCTTAGCGCCGCATATTCCTGCAGAGTAAGTGTCTCACCCCGTCTGGACGGCTGAATGCCAGCCTGCTCCAGTAACTGATCCGCCTGCTCTCGATTCTCCTTGGTGAAGAAGCGAGCTTTCAGATTGTTCGAGATGGTTTTTCTGCGCTGGGCAAACGAGGCTTGTACCACTTCGAAAAAGTGCGCTTCACTCGGCACTTCGACAGGGGGCTGCTCACGAACCTTGAGCTTGATGACAGCTGATTCCACATTGGGCTGCGGAATAAATACGGTTGGCGGCACAATGCAAACCAATTCAGGCACACTGTAATATTGGACAGCAATGCTCAAGCTTCCGTAGTCCTTCGAGCCGGGTGCAGCTGCCATACGTTCTGCTACTTCCTTCTGGATCATAACAACAATGCTGTCTACCGGCAGTTTCTCTTCCAGCAGTTTCATCATAATAGGAGTCGTCACATAATACGGCAGATTGGCTACAACACTTACCTTGCCCACACTAGCAAAGTCTGTGCGGAAAAGCTCTGCCAAGTCCAGCTTCAGCACATCGCCGTGCTGTATCCGAACGTTGGGATAAGGCTCCATTACTTCTCCAAGGATCGGTAACAAACGCTGATCGATTTCCACCGCGGTTACAGGGCCGGCTGCTCGGGCCAGTCTCTCCGTAAGTGCTCCAATCCCCGGGCCGATTTCGAGTGCGCCCTTGGACTCGTCCAGATCTGCTGCATTTACAATTTTGTTCAATATATTTTGATCAATCAGAAAGTTCTGACCTAGACTTTTTTTAAAGGAGAAACCGTGTCTCTGAATTATCTCTTTCGTTCGCTTGGGTGTTGCAATTTCCAAAGTCTCATCCATGCCATTCATACGCTCACAATCCTTCACGTTCAATTTGCGATAATGCTGCAGAAAACTCTTCCCGGCTAATTTGGAATACACCCAGCCGCTTGTGGAACTGCTTTCCGTTGCAGTAACCTATGCCGAGCAGATTCCCCATCTCCATACGCCTTGCAGCTGCCTGCGGGTGCACAATCAGTCCTGCTGCAATCAAGTCATCCCAATCGATCTGGCTCGGTACACCCTCGTACGAGGTATGCACACGCTCCAGCGCATGGCGGATTGCCTCAGGTGAGGCATTCTCGACCCCGATATCCCCTTTGCGGGTTGCGTCCGCTTCCGGAATAAAAGCATGTTTGCAGCCTGGAACCTTGTTTGCAATGATTTTGCGAATGCGCTCACCGGCATGATCCGGGTCGGTAAGAACAATTACACCGCGTCTTTCCTGTGCCAGTGCAATTCGCTTCAGGATTCGCTGGTTAATGGCTGATCCGCCGGTCTCTATGGTGTCTGCCTCAACAGCCCGCCGGATGGCGACGGTATCGTCGCGTCCTTCTACCACAATGACTTCTTTTATCATGTTCCATTTCTTCCTTTCTAACGCAAAAAGAAGAGGAATATCCTCTTCTCTGCCAAACGGCGGCGAGCCTATTCAGACTCCACCGCCGCATATTCCGCATGATTCATTCATGCAACTATTTTATAGCATTCCCATTTCAAAGTAAAACGATTTTAGTTCGCTTCCGGCTTAACCGGACCGATCACATATACCGTCTTGCCTTTCTTACGTCCGAAATTCAGGGCATGCTTTACACTGTCATAATACACATCGATTTTGTTGCCTTTAATGGCGCCGCCAGTATCTTCCGCACGACGGAAGCCGAGGCCCTCAATATACACCCACCAGCCGATCGGAATCACTTTTGGATCGACCGCAATGGTCCGTCCTTCAGTTACCCGGGTACCGGAAGCTGTTTTTGTACCAATGCCAGGCTCCTCAGAAGAGTACGCGGTCATCGATACATTTTTAAGTACTTTGGAATATTTAAAAGAAGTGCCTGAGACGGTAATCACTTTGCTGCCTGATGCAGCGGTTTTCTTCGAGTTCGTTGTCGTTTCTTTCTTTGCTGTGGAGGTTTGGGCCGATACCGTCTGAATCTCCGGCTTCTTCACAACAGGTTTTGCTTTGGTTCCGACAGCAATAACTTTATCGACACGGTTGGTCGATACCGATTTGCCCACCATCTTTTTGGAGACTAACTCTCCATCCTGGAACACCTTTTCGATATGCTGTACAAGTGTACCTTCTTTGCCGTTTACGATGACGCGATTGTCACCTTTGTACAAGCTAGGGTCAGCCGTTTTGATTACTTTGTACGCAATCGGCTGTTCCACTTCCACTGTACGCTTTGTTACACGCACTACGCGAATTTTCATATCTGCCTTGATTGGTGTTGCGAGCGCAGGATAAACCTTATCCTCACTTGCAACTTCAATTCCAGATTTCTGAATTGCATCTTCTACCGATGAATCGGTTGTATACAGAGTCTTGGTGTCTCCGTCTGCCGTAATGTTGACTGGAACGGCCCGCTCAATAACGATGCGGTCTCCATCTGCGATTGCCCCGTTCAAAGGCATGGATACCTCATCATGGGGGCTGACTGTGATTGATTGCTCCTCCAGCATTTCTTGAAGCATTCCTGTACGAGTCTCTACCGCTTGAGCTTTGCCATCAATAACCAGCGAAATTTGTTTCCCGGCTTGACCGTAAACGACTAACAAGATCATGATTGTAAGCGCGATTGAGAAAATAGCGATCAGTGCCATTTGACGCATGTTCTCATGCTTCCACCGCAACGCGTAAGACTTACTGGATGATCGTGACTCATGGGTCTCTTCTGGTTGGAATGTGCCCACTTCTCCGTCCTCCTTCATAGCCTCGCCGTCTAAAGTTAATGCATGATGTCTTTGACGCGACTATACCAAATTTTCTACAGAACTGATCGATATCTCAATGACCGGTTCTGCACCATGAACCACTCTTCGCAACATGATGTCACCACCTGAATTCTTACCGTATGATGACCTTATTTCTTTTATTCAAAAACAAAAAAGCCAAAGAAAGAGTGTAAGAGGAACTCTTTCGTGGCTTCCGAATGATTTTGAATATCGGAAATTCATGCACGAGGTTGCCTCTCTTTTTCCGCTTGCGAGGTTAGCTGTCGGGTTCGGGCGAAAGAGAGCCGCCCTATCTCCGGTCACCCGCTCATGGCGGATGCCCTTGAATTCACCCCGAGACCCAAAGAAGAAATCAAATAGTGCTTCGCAAATGCATCCGCTGCTTTTGGGTCAGCGAACGATGCGCATCAGCTACTTACACTGATGTTTAAGCCCTATTGGTTCCCCCGCTCTCCGTTAACGGAGACTCAGCGAGATCGGTTCATGAAAAGTATTGTTGTGTCATCGGAAAGTGTCCCTTTGTTCATCCCCCGAACATCTGTCCAATTTTCCTCACAACAATTCACTGAAAAGATGATATCCTGTTTCGATGCATGTTGTAAAGCGTTGTTCAAGTACGTTTTTCTAAATATTTGGTTAAAATATTGTAATATTCTTCATTTATTTGGATCAAAAAGCAAATTCGCTCCGTCTACCTCTCTTTTTCACCGCATTTGCTTCGTTTTTTAACGAATCCCAAATCGTTCCATGGCATTTTTGGTCGTTATTGCAGCAATTTCCTCTACCGAAATGCCTTTAATTTCCGCAGCTGCTTCTGCAACCAGACGTACATGCGCTGTTTCGTTTCGTTTTCCACGATAAGGATGTGGTGTAAGATATGGGGAGTCGGTTTCAATGAAAAATCGGTCCATTGGCACCTTCGCCAGTACCTCTTTTGGCTGCTTGGCGTTTTTGAACGTAATTGGTCCACCGAAGGATAGATGGAACCCTAGATCCAGACAGAGTTTTGCCGTTTCCCAGCTTCCTGAGAAAGAGTGCATCACACCCCCGACTTCTCCTGCTTTCTCTTCACGCAAAATTCTGACAATATCTTCATGAGCATCGCGATTATGAATGACAATAGGCATATTGAGTTCACGAGCCAGTCCGATCTGTTGTCTTAAAACACGATGCTGCACATCCTTCGGTGAAGTGTCCCAATAATAATCCAGGCCAATTTCGCCTATGGCAACGACTTTTTCATGTTTGCACAGAGACGCAATCCACTCGAGATCGCCCTCCTGCATCGTAATGGCATCCTGAGGATGCCAGCCTACAGCAGCATATATAAAATCATACGTTTCGGCAAGCTTCATCGTGGATGGAATGGTCTCCCGGTTGAAACCAACATTGATCATACGGCCAACCCCGGCGTCAACAGCACGTTGAATCATCTCCTCGCGGTCCTCGTCGAATTGCGGTGCATCCAGGTGTGTATGTGTGTCGAATAACATCATTTGTATTTCTCCCTTCCTGTCGAATAACTGTTTTCGATCCCAATCAAAATTCTATAAAATGCACTCATTTTATCATCATCATTTGATTTTTCAGAGTACAACATGTGGAATTAACAAATTTAATTTCTACTATATATAGGAGCCCTTCTCACCTTAATTTGTTCAAAAAAAGTGTACATTACAAAATTATGTCGATCTACATATACTCTCCATTAAAGCAGATTACTGTATCATGATAATATCTCGAAATAGAAACTCTTTCTGCCATAGCTAATTTGTAATAATTTTACTCCTCACAGCTCACTTCATGATCATGAGAAGTATGGGCGAATATGAGATGGCAGCTCGTGAATGATGGCGTCCACCTTGTTTTGCGGATAGTACAGATGATGCTTACCCCGATGTATTCCGCTGATTGAACGGACGATGTCCGAAACCTCGGATAATTCATGCAACTTGTCCTGTCTATCCAGCAGCAGAATCTGTTTGTCTGTTGATTCATCCGGACGAAAAACATCATACGGAAGATCCGTCGGAAAATCAATTTCCAGGTCATATTCGGAATGAAGACCAGCTTTGGCAAAGGCATCCCGAATTTCTTCAATCGTTTCCACATCGATCTGTTCAACCTCTACATACTTATACAACCTGCGATCCATAAAACGTTCGCATAACTCGCTTAGAACAGAATCGTTCTCTTTACGCCACTGCATGAATGTGGTCTGGATTAAAGCCTCATCCAATTGCAGATATTCATCAACAGAGAGCACTCCTGCAAACAGCTGCGGCAACGGCTCCAGCATGAAACGGAATGGGAACCCCTGCTTTACCAGCTCTTTTGCACGCTTAAATATTTGTCTCAGAATAATTTCGGAGCTTCGGGTCACCGGATGGAAGTAAATTTGCCAGTACATCTGGTAACGTGACATCAAATAATCTTCTACGGCATGCATACCGGATTCCTTGACTACAATTCTTCCGTGATAAGGACGAAGCATTCGCAGAATGCGGTCAAGGTCGATGGTTCCGTAGTTTACACCTGTAAAGTAAGCATCCCGAAGCAAATAGTCCATCCGGTCTGCATCAAGCGGGCTAGTGACCAAATTCACGACGATTGGCTTTTCATATGTTTTCTGAATTACAGATGCCACCTTCTCCGGGAAATCGGGAGCATACCGTCTCAGGATCGCCCCCACCTCGGTATCGCCAAGAATAATTCGGCAGGTCCAGTCCTCATGATTCATGTCGAAGGCTTCTTCAATGGAGTGAGAGAATGGCCCGTGACCCAAGTCATGTAATAATGCAGCGCAGAGAGCAACGGCTTTTTCTTCCTTAGGCCAATCGGAGTAGTGACTTCTTTCAAATTGAGAGATAATCTTCCGTGTAATTTCATAAACGCCCAATGAGTGTGAAAACCGGCTGTGTTCAGCACCGTGAAAAGTCAGATAGGATGTTCCCAATTGACGGATCCGTCGCAAGCGCTGAAACTCTGGGGTATTGATCAACTGCCATATTATCGGATCTTGCACATGAATATAATTATGTACCGGATCTTTAAACACTTTCTCTTCGGTTAAACGCTGTTCCATGTCGCTTCGCTCCCTTGTTTTTGAGTTGTATTTGTCGCTTTCAGCCTTAATTAGCCCAATTATTCGACACATAATGACGAATTTTGTCGAATAAGGTACTTTTAATGTTTTCCAAATCGACAAACCTGACATTGAGGTTTAAATATGAAAAATCGCCCTTAACCCCTTGCCAACCGTAATCTTATCAAAAACAGCCTTAATTTTAAGCTAATTTTAAGGTTGACTGTTTTGGGAATCGTTGGTATGATGAGTATCATAAAACATAAAATAATGTCGAATAATGACAAAGATAAGTAGCTGAGAGGAGCACTGATTATAATGATGAAATCAACAGGTATTGTTAGAAAAGTAGACGAACTGGGACGGGTAGTTATTCCAATCGAATTGCGCCGTACACTGGGTATCGGTGAAAAAGATGCTCTGGAAATCTATGTTGACGGTGAGCGCATCATGTTGAAAAAATACGAGCCAGCTTGTATCTTCTGTGGTAACGCTGAGAACGTTACATACTTCAAAGGTAAAATTGTTTGTAACGAATGTATTTCCGAAATTCCTGCACCTGTGACAAAATAAGAAATTTCAGGTATAATGGACTTATTGAATTGTTAATTCTAACCTTTTTATATTCCTTACTTGCCTTCCCGGTGTGAACCCCACCGTTGGAAGGTCTTTTTTTTATTACCCCATTTGGGACAAACCCTGATGCAGCTCATCTATAACTTGGAAAGCGGCGAAAAATCCAAAAAAAATTTTTACACCGCCTTGGGCTTTTAATATTTCGCTAAGGTTTCCAATAAGAAACTTTTCAGGTTATGTTCCCCTATTTAACCGTATGTTTGGATCATGCAGAGGATTAGATCAGCGCGTTATATACATCACGTTTCGTTAACCCTCGGTCTGCTGCTGTTTTTTTCATCGCATCTTTGCGGTGAAGTCCTTCGCCTTCATAGTGGCTGACGTGCTCCTCCAGGGACAATGGCTGCCACCAGGCTTCACGCTCTGCTTTACGCTCCTGTTCCTTAATGCCTTCTACAAGCAAACAGTACTCTCCAAGCGGCGGATGCTCCTCCAGCCAGTCTATGCACTCGCGAACCGTGCCACGTGCAAATTCCTCATGTCGCTTCGTCAGCTCACGAGCCAGCACAACCGAACGATCCCCCAGAATTTCTTCCAGATTGACCAACGTTTTGCGAATACGATGCGGAGACTCATAAAACAACAAGGTACCGTTAGATTCGTCAAAACCCTCCAGCACTTTTCGCATATCCTTTTTCTCGCGCGGCAAAAAGCCGCCGAACGTAAAGCGTTCCGTCGGTAGTCCGGATACAATTAGAGCAGACAATGCTGCATTGGCACCCGGAATCGGAATAACATGAATTCCTGCCTCAATGGCTAGTTGTACCAGATCAGAACCCGGGTCTGAAATGGCTGGCAAACCAGCATCGCTGACCAGTGCCAAATTTTTTCCTTCTATTATATAGCGTATCAGTTCAGGGCCACTTGCCGCCTTATTATGTTCATGATAACTAAACAACATGGAAGGGGTGATCTCAAAATGAGTGAGCAGCTTTCGGGTTTGCCTTGTATCTTCTGCCGCAATAATATCACAACTCTGCAGTGTCTTAATTGCTCGAAATGTCATATCATCCAGATTCCCAATCGGTGTTCCAACCAAATATAATTTACCCTGACCATCATGGGTTTCCGTATAACTTTTTTGAATGTGCAGTGTCACTTACACTCCTCCTTCCGTAGTACCCGTTGGTTGTTGTGATCCGTAATAAATATCCATAATTTCATCACAGTAGGTTCCTTCTTCATTGTAGACAATGAGGGGCGGAAGCATGCGCACTTCGGGTTTGCCATCCTTCAGCGCTTCGATTAACACCATATTGGCTTCGAGGTGAGCGCGTGGATGAACCATTCGGATCCGCTTCGGCTCAAGCCTGTACTCCCTCATCAGAGAGATAATCTCCCCGAGCCGTTGAGGGCGGTGAACCATGGATACCTTTCCTCCATTACGCACGAGACGATTACATGCCTGAATTACTTCCTCCAATGTACATCCCAACTCATGACGTGCCATGGCTTGGTGTGTATTCATTTTAAGGTCACTTCCATTCAGCGGCATATATGGCGGATTCACAGTAATCGCGTCATAGACAGCATGTCCTGTCCGTTTCACCAGTTCCCGCAGGTCGCCTTCATGAATTGTGATCGATTGGTCCAGAGCATTCAGCTTCACGCTTCTCCGTGCCATATCAGCCAGCCTTGGCTGAATCTCGATTCCTTCCAGGGTAGCCTGCGTACGCGTTGTCAGCAGAATGGGAACAACCCCATTTCCTGTACATAAATCGAGTACACGGCCTCGTTTAGGAACAGAAGCAAATCGTGCTAGCAATACGGCATCCATGGAAAAACTGAATACTTCATCACTTTGGATGATTCTCAAATCATGAGAGAGCAGATCATCAATCCGTTCTGATTCATGCAAAATTACTTCTTTAGCTTCATTGGCTGTCATATGATACGTTCATCCTCCGGTACTCTATATCGCATTTTAGCTTTAGTTTAGGTCTATAACCTTGAAAAAAAACCGTAGGGGATCTTCCCTACGGTCACTTCATTTATTCAAAAAAGACAGGCAGAACAGACAATCGCCTTCCGTCCGCAAATGTCCGTAATAGACATTGCAGATATGGAATCCTTCGTGATACAGCCGGGCCAGATTATCATATCCTTCACCTACCACATCTTCACCTGTAGCTGGACCTGCCGGTCTAGCAGCTGGGGCCAGAGCAGATGAAACAGGCAGATCTACCGGAGCCTCACGCTTGAGCAGTTTGCGTAGCTGCTCATTCTCAATCGTAAGCCGCTGATTATCTTCAAGCAGCTCTTTGACAATCATTTTTAACTCTCCTAAATCACTGTGCAACTGACCCAATTGGGTTTCCATTTCATGAATGTGCGTAAACAGATTTTTCTTTTCCAAGTTTCCACCCCGAAGCAACCTTTATGGTTTACTTGATAACGACGTCATCCAGCGGAAGTTCTTTGACTTTACTGATGTCGAACAGTTGAACATGGACTGTGCGATTACCGGCATTGATGCCGACAACTTTCCCTTCACCCATAGAGGTGACGACCAACTTGCCTACAGCCGGCAGTTCTTCTCTCACACTTTCATAGTTATCATGCTCAAATTTCAGACAGCACATGAGTCTTCCGCACAACCCTGAAATTTTCGTCGGATTCAGTGACAGGCTCTGATCTTTGGCCATCTTGATGGATACCGGCTCAAAGTCTCCCAGCCAGGAAGAACAGCATAATACACGGCCGCAAGGTCCGATTCCTCCAAGCATCTTGGCCTCATCCCGTACACCAATCTGCCGCAGCTCGATCCGTGTCCTGAAAATGCTTGCCAGATCCTTAACCAGCTCCCGGAAATCCACTCTTCCTTCAGCTGTAAAATAAAAAATGATCTTGTTGCGATCAAACGTAAATTCCACATCGACCAGCTTCATCTTGAGGCCATGGTCTTTGATTTTATTTAAACAAGTACCGAATGCTTCTTTGGCTGCCCGCTTGTTCTCATCCACCACACGGGCATCTGTATCTCCCGCAACCCGAATGACCTTTTTGAGTGGCAGCACCACATCGGACTCGCTTACTTCCTTCTTGCCAACAACTACCTTACCGTACTCTACCCCCCGCGCTGTCTCCACGATAACGCAGTTTTCTTTCTCAATGGGAAGGTCCAGGGGATCGAAGTAATAAATTTTGCCCGCTTTTTTGAAACGGACACCCACTACACTATACAAAAAATTAACCCCCTTGTAAGCCAATCCCACTTCGTCTGAAGCCCTGTCTTCTTAGGAACCCTCCGAAGTAATAACCGTTTGCATATGAATGGAACAAAAACTGTCCTCTCCCCAGCCTTATGCCAAACCGATCAAAAATTGCTCCAGACAAAGCTGGCCATTGACGTTGAAACGCAATTTTTTTCTGCATGCTGCGGCCAAATCCATATAGGACACCCACTGCTCCGTGCTGCGGGTATTAGCCAACTGAGACAGCATGTCCAACTGATCTATAAAAACGATATGTTCATGCCTACCGTGCTGGACATACAGCATATCCCTAAACCATAAATGGAATAGACTTAGCATAACATCCAGATGTTCTGAGAGTCCGGTTTTAAAAAGCTTCTGCTGTGCAGAGATTAATGATGTGCTGCCTCTGCCCAGGGACTCCTTCCCTAATTGTAACATTACGTTTCTAATTTCTGCAAACCAATTCTGCTGGAGAATTTCTCTACATGATTCGAGTCCTGACGCCAAATGAACCGCTGAACGTGCAAGATTGGCCGGATGCCCCTCCGCAATCAAAGCTTGCAGCATTTCTTCAGGATTCAGTGCACTGAAAGGAACAAGCTGTGAGCGTGAGCGGATGGTCGGCAGCATGGCTTGGCCATTATCGGTAATCAGAATTCCTACCGCAGGCACCTGCGGCTCTTCCAGGAACTTCAGCAGACTATTCGCTGCCTGTACGGTCATTTTTTCTGCCTGTTCTATAATATAAACTTTGGGATGGCCAGCCTCTGAACGGTATGAGAAAATACGCTGCAGATCCCGAATCTGATCAATTTTAATATTGTTTCCATCTGGTGCAAGCATCGTTAAATCCGGATGATTACCATGCTCGACCTTACGGCACTCCAGACATTGTCCGCAGGCATCATCTTCAAGCTCTGTACAGAATATGGCTTTGGCAAACGTGACCGCTGTCTTAAGCTGCCCGCTACCTGCTGGCCCGCTGAACAAATACGCATGGCTGATTGCCTGGCGTCTCAAGCTGCTCTGCAACATCTGCTTGGCTGCCTGCTGACCCATAATTTGTTGAAAGGACATACTTCCTCCTCAGAAGCTTAAATTAATAAGCATTCCCCGAATTTCTCCTACTTGTTGTAATAACGTGATCTTACCTTCTTCTGTTTCGAGCAGTTCATCAGCCATGGATAACAGCGCAGAGTCGATTTCATCAATTAACTTGTATCTTTTGCCTCTGCCCCGTCGATCCCATCCTCTGGTCTCTTTCATGGATACACCCCGGCGAACCGTTTCTTCCAGAAATCTTTTGACAAGCTGCTTGTATGCTTTCAGTTCACGAATCGTCATGGAACGAGCCAAGCGATCGCCCTGCATCTGAATTTCACTTAGTCGGCGGTTAAGCTCGGCTTGTGAGGCTCGTTCGCCCTGGTGGTTCATCATGTCAGAGAAGCTTTTGGATTGAACCGGTTTGGAACTGGAGTCAGTAGAATTGATTCCGCTCTGCATCGGTCTAAATCCAGGATTGATTTTCATCGATATGCCCGCTTTCTATTATAGTAGACCATCGACCATCAGCACAGTGCGCGCTGCGCCTGTGCGTGGAAGATACCCTTGTATGAGTCTCTATATATAATGGTAGATAAAACTTGCCACCATTAACCTGCTTGGTAATCAACTTCCGCCCGAAAGAAAGCATTCCCTTCATAAGATGGCCTAATTTCGGACGGAAAGCGCCGATTCCTGCTATCAGGAAGGACGCATATAAGTCGCCTAAGAACACTAGCAATCATTTTGCATCATAGACACAAAACGCATGATTAGAAGTGTTCAAAACGATCCACTGGCAGAACAAACACAGTAGCTCCGCCCACTTGGACTTCAACAGGCAGCGGCAGGTAAGAGTCGGTTGTTCCGCTCATCGGTGTGACCGGAGTCACGAGCTGTTCACGAACCTTACAGCTGCTGCGAATGACATTCATTACGGACTCGACTTGACCATCATCGACACCGATCATAAACGTCGTGTTGCCTGCCTTCAAAAATCCACCGGTACTGGCCAATTTCGTTGCCCGAAAATTAGCTTTGACCAATGCGCTGGATAATCGGTTGCTGTCTTTATCCTGTATAATCGCAACAATCAGTTTCATCCTGCATAACCTCCTTCAGAATAAGCACCTTAGAAATGCCCTGTCTATATATTAGACAATTACTCGCCAAAATCCTTCAAAATCCCTGTCTCCAGCGACAAAATCAATGCTGCTGCGACTTCATCAGGCTGTCTGGAAGCATCAATAACCTGGATTCGTTCCGGGAATTGTTCCTTTAAAAGGAAGTACCCTTCCCTAACCTTACGATGGAATTCCAGACTCTCTAGATCGAGACGGTTTACCTCACGTCCATCGTGGGCATCGATCCGGGCAAGACCTGCTTCAGGCTCGATGTCCAGATATAGTGTAACATCCGGCATGAGCTCACCTATTGCGAACCGGTTAATGGCCCAGACATTCTCTATTCCGAGCCCGCGTGCATAACCTTGATATGCCAGACTGCTGTCGACAAAGCGGTCGCAGATGACCGTCTTGCCTTCCTTGAGCGCCGGTTCCACTTTCTCGGCTAAATGCTGGCTGCGTGCAGCTGCATAGAGCAGTGCTTCGGTACGCGCATCCATTGCCGTATGGAGAGGGTCAAGGATAATAGCACGTATTTTCTCCGCGATCTCGATCCCGCCAGGTTCCCGAGTAACTACGTAAGGTATACCCTGTTCCTCGAAGTAAGAACCCAATCTGCTGATCATCGTCGTTTTACCGGACCCTTCTCCCCCCTCCAACGTAATGAATTTACCTCTGCCCTGCATATGCTTCCCTGCTTTCTATGTCGATAATGGCATCTTACTCTGCTGTGAATGTTATATGGCTCTGATCTTTCTACTTCAGATTATGAAATGACACGCCCAGAGGTGTATGTTCATGATCATGGTATCGTCGCTTGGGCCATATTGTACAAGCTTCTTACTATAATACTATACATGATCAAGCGATAGCGGTCAGCTATTCCGCCAATATTTTCAATAGAGATAACCGGTCAACCATAGATAATGGATACCCATAAGGGAAGGAACAATGATCCGGCTATCGCACTGACAATCATGGAGACGGAGCTTAATGCTACAGCATTCTCGCCATATTCAAAAGATCTGGCCATACCAAGTGCATGAGAAGCTGAACCGAGTCCAATGCCATAGGCACTATTATCCTTTATTCGAATCCATTTCATCATCAGCGGCCCAAGTAAAATCCCCGAAAAACCGGCAATCATTACAAATAAGGACGTAAATGAAGCATTGCCTCCTGCCTGATCTGCCAACTGGATGGCAACAGGTGTAGTGACTGACTTTGGCAGTAAGGCGATCACGATATCTTTGGGGTAACCAAGCAGCAGAGCTACCGATGCTCCGGTAAACATCCCTACGATGCTTCCTCCAAGCGTACCACCCAGAATGGGAATGACGTTCCGTTTCAGCACATCCATGTGTTTGGATAAAGGGAAGGCTAAGGAAACGACCGCAGGCCCCAGAAGATCCTGTATCCATTTGCCACCCAGCATATAGGTATCCAGTTTAATTCCTGTAATAAGCAGAATGACTACAATGACTGCCGTTGTTGTGAGTACTGGCATGAGAATAGGCCACTTTATCCGCTTATATAAACGAGTCGCCGGGATATACAAGGCCACAGTCAGAGCAATCATAGCTATTCCGATGATGAATGCTGACATGGGATCGCCTCCTTCTTGTCTCGATGCGATCTTATCCACGTCATGAGCCACTCACCAATTTTGGCAGATAGCAAGCAAGTGATTAGGGTACTGAGGATCAATCCCAACACAAGCAGGATTGTACTTGCAGTAAAAAAATCAAAGTGATTAATGATGCCTACCGTAGGTGGGATAAACAATAACTGCAGATTGGACTGGAGCCAGGATGAACCTTCATTTCCCCAGCTGATTCTGATCCAACCCATTTGAATGACCATGAACAATAGCAGCATGCCCACAATGCTGCCTGTTAAAGGTAGATGTAATATAGACTGTATCCAGGTTCCTATCCAATAAAAGCCATACATTAACATGACTTGCAGGACTATTCCTGTATATTTCTTTATCGGAATATCCAAAATAATTCCCTTCTTTCTTATGTTCAGACCGCACATGATGTCTTAGATGTTACGAATAATAGAATGATTGAGTGATGAGTTAATGAAAGAAAGAGTTAGTGAATAAAGTTAGTGAGTACGTAATGAGTAGTAAGTATCATCCCCACACTTTTTGGTTTAACTTCACTTCTGCCCTTCCTTTATGATCTTCAATGATCGAAGAGTACCATCCGCTGCGCCATGAAACCTCGCACCTTCGTCCCTCAGAAGCTGTATACGTTTTACTGCAGCAGGACTTATTCGTTCCCCGGCATATAGAATTGGGATTCCAGGAGGATAAGGAATAATCATCTCAGCGGATCGATAGCCTGCACAGTGTTCCAGTTTAACTTCTGCTGTATCTTTTTCTGATATAGATTGCAAGGAAAACGAAATAGGCTCTGAGACGGTCTCCACGGACGTATCTTGTAAATTGTTCCACGTGGAAATATAGTGAACTGCCTTCTTCGCAGCTTGCGCTGATGACTCATTCAAGCCTTGCCTAAGCTCATTCTCATTAGCCTGACTAATGTGCTCTAACGCATGCAGCAGGTGCTCAGCGTCACTTAACGTTGAGCCAAGGCTGAAGAGCAGGACGACGTACCGTTCGTCGCTCATCTCGGGCACGCAGCCGTATGCTTCCAGCTGCTGCTGCAGCCCATAACCGCTCAGTACCCCCGCCCCGTCATATATGACGGCTTTGAACGGGTCCTGAGCGGTATAGCCCGCGGCAGATGCCATCGCCGCCGCGGTAGGTGCTGTGGGCCGCCCCGATGCATCGGCGGCCTGTTTACCGCCAGCAGCCGGCTCTGCCTCGGCTGGCGGCTCTTGCTGCAGCGCCTGCACAGGCTGCAGCAGCTTCAAGCGCGGCAGCTCTGCAAGGCCGCGCTTGAAGGCATCCACGGCGGCAAGCCCCGCCGTGAAGGTGTCTGCGCCCTGCACTTGCAGCAGCCGGCGCGCAAGATCAAGCGAAGCCATCACAGGGTATGATGGGCTTGAGCTCTGCACCATGGCCAGGCGCTGCCTCAGCAGGGACCGATTCAACAACGGTCCCTGAATGTGCAGCATGGCTCCCATGGTGAAGGCAGACAGCATCTTATGGGTCGACTGCACCACCCCGTCCGCTCCGCATGACAGGGCTGAAGCAGGCAGCTCTGGATGCTGTCCATAATGCGCGCCATGCGCTTCATCCACGAGCAGTGGCATGCCAGCAGCGTGGCATATGTCGGCTATAGGCGTCAGATCAGCGCCCATGCCGTAATAATTCGGCAAAGTAACAAGTACCCCCTTTGCCTCAGGATATGCCTGGACAGCAGCCTTAACCGTCTGTGCCGACGGCATAACGGCAAGTCCGCTGGATGGATCAACATGCGGCTCCAGAAATACAGCTCTGGCGCCAGCAAGCATCAGACCATGAATGACTGATTTATGTACATTACGTTGGACAAGCACGATACTTTGTGGCTCATCACACACTGTAAGCAGCATAGCCAAATTACCAGCCGTACTGCCGCCCACAAGAAAGAAGCTCTCCTCCGCACCAAAACAATCAGCAGCCAGCTGTTGAGCTCCCAGAATCACCCCTTCTGGATGATGCAGATCATCCGTACCGGTTATTTCCGTTACATCCAACTGCATCATGTCCAGAAAGGCCTCCGTTGGCATAACATCAGAACTTTCGTGCTGCTTCCTATTTTCTGGATTCATTAAACCTCGATAAGCTTGTCCATTCTTATGCCCAGGCACATGAAAAGAACGATTCCCCGAATCCTGGTAATGAAGCAGAGCCTCGTACAAAGGAGCATGATATGGTTTGTATTTCATAGAATTACCTTCCTATATAATCATTAAATTTGGATTCACATTTGCTCTTTAACTTCCTATTATAATAATGGCTCTTTTGCGAACTGTCCCTCTCTCAATTAGGTATTCAGTGAAAAGCACAAGATTACTCTTCTTCTGCTCCTCATTTTTATTATATCAGTCTTTTTGCCGAATCCACGGCTCTTCCTGATCCTCTGTTCTATAATCCCCTATATAAAACAGAAAAAGGCCCTATGGGCCCCTGAATACACCTACATCAATGGATATTTCGGCTTATGGTCATTATGCGTTTTTTTGCACCCAAATCTGTTTCATTTGGTGTATAAAATAATTGTATTTGGCATCCTGTGCATCAGTATGAACCATCTCTGCTTCGCAAGCATCGCATATAAATTCAGATACAATAAAAATGCCTTCTCTTTTTTTCTGTTCGCAGATAATACATGTGTGTTCGGTATGTTCTTCCATCAACCATCCCACCTTGTTTTACGTTTACTATCAGTATTGCACAGTTTCTATTATTTTAAACCTTTTCATAGTGCTTTCTTTCTGTAAAATATATATATTCGCCCACCCCCCATTGGGTGTCTGTACCGATTCAAAAGTTCAACAAATCGCATACCGCTCGTACTTTTCTGCACGGATGCTTCCCGTATGGTTATATCCTCCCTCTTATGACTAAAAACTAATATTCTATAATCTTAAAAAAACTTTGATTTTCAGCCGATATATAATACATCAGAACCTGACAGCCAGGATGTTCGTGGATATACTTGTATGAGGTCTCCTACTCCTAAACTTGTACATCATCCCTATAGCGCTTCCAAGGTTCCTATACGCATATGGATCATTTGCATGACAACAACGTAAAAGCATACGTCCACACCCGAAACGTGATCCCAGAAGGAGGATTTGTAATCGTATGACCGCTGAACCGGAGAATAAAGCTACATTTTATCAATACCGGCTTCTGAAAAAAAAGGCTATTGCCCGCAGTGTCATCTACAGCTATCTGAGCTTGCCTATCATTATGCTCTTCTTTAATTTACTGGCATTCTCCTGGACCGGCCTCTTCTTTTTTCTGCTGGCAGGGCCGATCACCCTATGGATTCATTACGTCATTGCCAGAACCGTATTGCTTCTGGTTCGTGCCTCTTATGCCAAACGCTGGCGCTGGAACTTCCACATGCCTTGGCTAGGTTATATTCCGGATCAGCACTTTAGCTACCGTATGTTTGTCAGAGTACATTTGAACATGAGCTGGATTGGACTATGTATCATTACGGTTTGCTTGATCTGGTCTCCGCTGTCCTTCACGCTATCACTGATTTTCTGGCATCTGTGGCTGCTCTTCCCTCGTCTGTACGTGGTTATGATTCTCTCACGTGAACGCAAAGACGGATTAATTAAACTAAATGAAGAGGACGTTTCGTACTATCTGCAATAACGTCTTTACCTCTTTTATGAAAAAGTAATATGCACG
Source organism: Paenibacillus xylanilyticus (assembly GCF_009664365.1). Taxonomy (NCBI): domain Bacteria; kingdom Bacillati; phylum Bacillota; class Bacilli; order Caryophanales; family Paenibacillaceae; genus Paenibacillus; species Paenibacillus xylanilyticus. Next base: position 18,404 of record NZ_CP044310.1, on the reverse strand, counting down.
AGTGCTATACATAAAACATGCTCCCAACTTGACTTAGAAAATGAACTATGATCTTCGTAAGCCATCGAGCATTCTCCTACTCTTTAACAACGAACAAGGTTATCCACTGTGGATAACCTTGTTCGTTCTAGGTTACCTTCCTTTTATCCACAGCATGGGTACAAGCTATCAAGGTTATCCCCACATATTTTATTCCCGTTTCTATCCTCTACCTATTGATCAGACATTGTAGCCGTTTAAACGGTACCCCATTAAGCAGTATACCTACTTCTCTTCGCCGCAAACCTATTCTCAGTTCATGTCTTTACGCATTATCTAGTGTCTTGCTCTCCCATAACTGAGATCCGTACAAGCTCATAAATGCTGCTTTATGATCCTCCCTCTTATATAGGAGTATCGACTTCCATGGAGCCCATGGAGTACGTGCAGTAACTAGGCAGCTTATGAAGCTCAACGCATCTTATCTTAGGCCAGGTTCTAGAAAGGAATCCATTAGACTCCTACAGCAACGTACAGTATCTCCTCTTCCTGAAATAAAAAAAGCCCCCGTAGACTTACGGGAACTTGTATCGTCTGAACATTACAATGTTACAAAACAAACCGTACTCTTACTCTTCATCGTCAGCAAGGGATTTCACCGTTGTTGTCGCAGTATCATTCCGAGGTACCATTAGCGTAAAGAATCCATCATGTACAGCTAGATGCACAATATGCCCCTCTTTAGCAAACACACGAAGAGAGTTTGAGGTATTTGATGTACTCTTGGCTTGTGTCTCCGTCCAGCCCCAGCTTTTAATCTCGTCTAGATATACTTCAGGCAAGCTGGTACTTTCACTAATACCAGACAATGTATATCGAACATAGTCCATCTCCGAATTGTTTCCGGATTGGTCCGATTTATTCGCTACTTTCGGTACAGGGAAACTCTTCTCGTTGACTGCGCCTTCATATGAAGTCCAGGAAGGTCCAGCATCACCGCATCCTGTAAGCACACCCAACAAACCAATCATAAGAAATGAATAAAGCCCAAGTCTCCGCCAACTTAACACACACACCCTCCTTTTCACAGCTGCACATTTCACAGCTCTGTGGTCAGGTACTTTTAGCATATTTAACATAGTCCTATTATACTGATTTCCTACTTATATTCTGTAACAATACTGTTACCTTCTGATGACGCTTGCATTCGCTTAATACAGCTTTAAAAACAAATAAAAACCACCACCGAGTATCTTCGGCAGTGGTTCTTTGCTTGGCAGCGTCCTACTCTCCCAGGACCCTTCGGTCCAAGTACCATCGGCGCTAGAGGGCTTAACGGTCGTGTTCGGGATGGGTACGTGTGGAACCCCTCCGCCATCGCCACCAAACGATGCTGCTATACTCAGAGATCATTCTCTGAAAACTAGATCCGAAACGAAACTTGCGACTAAAACCTGCAATTTGGATAAGCCCTCGACCGATTAGTACTGGTCAGCTCCATGCATTACTGCACTTCCACCCCCAGCCTATCTACCTCGTCGTCTTCAAGGGGTCTTACATACTGGGAAATCTCATCTTGAGGGGGGCTTCACGCTTAGATGCTTTCAGCGCTTATCCCGTCCGTACATAGCTACCCAGCGGTGCTCCTGGCGGAACAACTGGTACACCAGCGGTACGTCCATCCCGGTCCTCTCGTACTAAGGACAGCTCCTCTCAAATTTCCTACGCCCACGACAGATAGGGACCGAACTGTCTCACGACGTTCTGAACCCAGCTCGCGTACCGCTTTAATGGGCGAACAGCCCAACCCTTGGGACCTACTTCAGCCCCAGGATGCGATGAGCCGACATCGAGGTGCCAAACCTCCCCGTCGATGTGGACTCTTGGGGGAGATAAGCCTGTTATCCCCAGGGTAGCTTTTATCCGTTGAGCGATGGCCCTTCCATGCGGTACCACCGGATCACTAAGCCCGACTTTCGTCCCTGCTCGACTTGTAGGTCTCGCAGTCAAGCTCCCTTATGCCTTTGCACTCTTCGAATGATTTCCAACCATTCTGAGGGAACCTTTGGGCGCCTCCGTTACTCTTTAGGAGGCGACCGCCCCAGTCAAACTGCCCACCTGACACTGTCCCCGTACCCGCTAAGGGCACCAGGTTAGAACCTAGATACGATCAGGGTGGTATCCCAACGGTGCCTCCACGCAAGCTGGCGCTCACGCTTCAAAGGCTCCCACCTATCCTGTACAGATCGTACCCAAATTCAATATCAAGCTGCAGTAAAGCTCCATGGGGTCTTTCCGTCTTGTCGCGGGTAACCTGCATCTTCACAGGTATTAAAATTTCACCGGATCTCTCGTTGAGACAGCGCCCAAGTCGTTACGCCATTCGTGCGGGTCAGAATTTACCTGACAAGGAATTTCGCTACCTTAGGACCGTTATAGTTACGGCCGCCGTTTACTGGGGCTTCGGTTCACAGCTTCGGGATTGCTCCCTAACCGCTCCCCTTAACCTTCCAGCACCGGGCAGGCGTCAGCCCGTATACTTCGCCTTACGGCTTCGCACAGACCTGTGTTTTTGCTAAACAGTCGCTTGGGCCTTTTCACTGCGGCCCCCTCGTGCTATTCACACTACCGGGGCACCCCTTCTCCCGAAGTTACGGGGTCATTTTGCCGAGTTCCTTAACGAGAGTTCTTCCGCGCGCCTTAGAATTCTCTTCTCGCCTACCTGTGTCGGTTTGCGGTACGGGCACCTTCATCTGGCTAGAGGCTTTTCTTGGCAGTGTGAGATCATGACCTTCGCTACTGTAATTTTCACTCCCCATCACAGCTCAGCCTTAGATGTGCGGATTTGCCTACACATCAGCCTTACTGCTTGGACAGACATCCATCAGTCTGCGTCACTACCCTACTGCGTCCCCCCATCGCTCGTAACGATTTACGGTGGTACAGGAATTTCGACCTGTTGTCCTTCGACTACGCCTTTCGGCCTCGCCTTAGGTCCCGACTTACCCTGAGCGGACGAGCCTTCCTCAGGAACCCTTAGGCTTTCGGCGGATCAGATTCTCACTGATCTTTTCGTTACTCATACCGGCATTCTCACTTGTATAATGTCCAGCGCTCCTTACGGTACACCTTCAACCCTTATACAACGCTCCCCTACCCCTGATCATAAGATCAAGCCATAGCTTCGGTGGTGTGTTTAGCCCCGTTACATTTTCGGCGCAGAGTCACTCGACCAGTGAGCTATTACGCACTCTTTCAATGGTGGCTGCTTCTAAGCCAACATCCTGGTTGTCTGTGCAACTCCACATCCTTTCCCACTTAACACACACTTGGGGACCTTAGCTGATGGTCTGGGCTGTTTCCCTTTTGACAATGGATCTTAGCACTCACTGTCTGACTCCCGGAAGTAAGTCTATGGCATTCGG
>NZ_CP044310.1:0-10000 GCF_009664365.1 Paenibacillus xylanilyticus | reverse complement strand
GTTCCTGATCGACAACGTCCATACCAATGACAACATCGCCCTCATCCAGCGTGATCCCTTTTACCCCGGTTGCACTTCGTCCCATGGAACGAACATTACCTTCCGAGAAACGAATAGACATTCCGTTTGAAGTACCCATGATGATCTCTTGCTGACCATCTGTGAGTTTAACCTCTATGAGAGCATCGTCATCACGCAAGGAGATACCGATCAGACCACCTTTGCGGATATTGGTATAATCCTCAAGCGGTGTCTTCTTCACTACACCCTGACGGGTGGCAAAAAACAGATATTTGTCGCTCTCAAATTCCTGCACCGGAATCACGGCGTTAACCGATTCTCCCTGTTCAATCTGAATCAGGTTGATAATCGGTGTTCCACGAGCTGTACGTCCAAGCTCTGGGATCTCATAAGCTTTTAGACGGTATACCTTACCCTTGTCCGTAAAGAACATGAGGTAGTTGTGAGAGTTGGTTACAAATAGATGCTCGACAAAGTCGGTATCCTTGGTATCCATGCCCACGACTCCACGTCCGCCACGCTTCTGACTGCGATATGTCGATACCGGCAGACGCTTCACATAGCCCGTGTGTGTAATGGTAATAATAACCTCTTCACGCGGAATCAGATCCTCATCCAGGATGCTTTCTTCCCCAATAGTGATCTCTGTACGGCGATCATCACCGAAGCGCTCACGAATTTCTTGCAGCTCTTCACTGATAATTTCGAGTACCAGATGCTCATTGGCCAGAATCTCGCGATACTCCGCAATTTTGACCATAAGCTCGTTATATTCATTTTCAATGCGTTCCCGTTCCAGTCCTGTAAGGCGCTGCAAACGCATATCTAGAATCGCTTGAGCCTGATCATGACTAAGCGAGAATCGCTCAATCAACCCTTCTCTAGCTGCATCTGTATTGCTGGAGGAACGAATCAACGCAATAATCTCATCGATATGATCCAGTGCAATGCGCAAACCTTCCAGAATATGTGCACGGGCTTCCGCTTTTCTCAATTCGAATTGTGTACGTCTGCGAATAACCTCAATCTGATGCTGCAGGTAGTGGTACAACACTTCGCGCAGATTCAGGATTTTGGGCTCCTTATTCACAATTGCAAGCATATTGATGCCGAAAGTGGACTGCATTGCTGTGTGCTTGTACAGATTGTTCAGCACAACACCCGGGTTCACATCTCTGCGAAGCTCAATGACAATGCGCATGCCGGTACGGTCCGATTCATCCCGAAGATCCGTAATACCATCAATTTTTTTGTCGCGAACCAACTCAGCAATCTTCTCCACCAGTCTTGCCTTATTGACCTGGTAAGGAATCTCGGTAACAACGATACGTGCCTTGTTGTTATTTTCCTCGATGTTCGTTTTGGCCCGCATTGTAACAGAGCCGCGGCCTGTCTGGTAAGCCTGACGAATACCGGAGCGTCCCAGAATATAACCTGCTGTTGGGAAGTCTGGACCATGAATGTAATCCATCAATTCCATGGATGTAATATCCGGATTTTTGATCATGGCCTGAACGCCGTCAATCACCTCTCCCAGATTATGAGGAGGGATGTTCGTTGCCATACCTACCGCAATCCCGCCGACACCATTGACAAGCAAGTTAGGAAAACGAGCAGGTAAAACAACGGGTTCGCTCTCTTCACCGTCATAGTTCGGTTGGAAATCGATCGTATCCTTGTTGATGTCTCTAAGCATCTCCATAGCAATCTTGGACAAACGTGCCTCCGTATAACGCATGGCTGCCGCCATGTCGCCATCGACGGATCCAAAGTTACCATGTCCATCAACATGCATGTAACGCAGGGAGAAATCCTGTGCCATCCGTACCATCGTTTCGTATACGGCAGAGTCACCGTGCGGGTGATACTTACCGATAACTTCGCCGACGATTCTGGCTGATTTTTTATGTGGTTTATCGGGTGTCATGCCTAGCTCTGACATTGCGTACAAAATACGCCGGTGAACCGGCTTCAATCCGTCACGTACGTCAGGCAGGGCACGGCTAACAATGATGCTCATCGCATAATCCATAAACGATTCACGCATCTCGACGCCAATATCCCGATCTTTAATCTGCGAGTTCATTTCTTCCGCCATGCTGGACCTCCTTCTTGTCCTTCAACAAACGTTCCATTCAGTCATTAAAATAGTATATGTGAAAAGCCTAACAAGGCTAAAACCGCGCAAGAACGCTACTCTTTATTATATTACTTTCACAAAAGTTACACAATTAAACGTCTGCTGGGTAATAGCCTTTCTTCCGGGAACTTTGAGCAGTCTGGGGATTAGCCCTGCCTTCCTCTCCGTTTACACATACAATGCTAGAAAAGCGGCATATGTACTGCGTGTATTAAGGCTGGTGCCGTTCCCGTTCTACGTCCAAACTAGCAATTGTGCAGCCAAACGCACAAAACGTCATATTTCTCTATTATACCACTGATATCATCTCTTGTCCTTTGATTTCTCCGTACTGCTGCTCTTAGGGAACTTGATAAAACAAGAAAGGACTGGTGGCTTCTTGAGTATCCAGCGTGTCTCCAGCAAATGGACCAAAACAGTGGTGCTGCAGCGCAGCCGTACTGTGAATGAATATATCCCTGTCACAAGGCAATACGATCGCCAAACTCTTGAACGAATGACCGAACTGTTTGAGCTCAATTATATTAAGCCTGACCATGGGACGTACGGTAATGGGGTAATGCGAGTAAAAACAGTCCACGCCTTCAGTGAACCTCCAACCTCAGATCACTCCAATGCAGAGGAGGACATTACTGACGATCCCTCCCTTGCCGAATCCAACTCACAGGATCTGGAGACTTCCTCACTCCAGGTTACAACCTATGAGCTCCAATATGGCACGAAACAGGAGTTTTATCCGACTCTTGATGAGCTCCATCAAGCTCTGGAAGAGCGAATTCAGGGACACCTTTACCTTATTCAGCAGGGCATCCCTCTCCTCAAACACGAAGATCTGCCATTTGACTTACGCGTGCTCACGCAAAAGAATCTGAAGAACAACTGGGAGACGACGGGCATTCTCGGCAGAATTGCTGCACCGGGCAAAATCATAACCAATATTCACGGTGGCGGACGGCTGGCCACATTCGAAGAGCTGGTTCTCCCCCATCTCCAAGCAACCGGATTACAGAAGCTGCGCAGCGAGCTTTACCGACTCGGTATTCATACTGCTGTTCAGTTGCAAAAGTCATTTCCAAGACTCAAAGAGATCGGTATTGATATTGCCCTCGATGAAACAGGCCGCCCCTGGATCCTGGAGGTCAACACACTGCCAGGTATCTATGCCTTTGGCTTACTGCCTGACAAAGAGGCCTATCGCAGGATTAAACGATATGCAATTGCCTACGGCAGGCTGCCCTCCAAAAAAAAGAAAACATCACGTCATGCTGCCAAACCACAAGCTTCCTCTTCTAAAGTGAAAAGTCGGGCACGCTAATTTTTGGATTCACAGTTTCCATGGCCCGCGAAAGTAAAAAGGCGCCCAGCAGGCGCCTCTTCCCGTATCATCAGATATCGAGGTTTTTCACATATTTTGCATTTTCCTGAATAAAGTCACGACGAGGTTCAACATTATCTCCCATCAGAGTGTCAAACATCGCGTCCGCAAGCATTGCATCACTGATCGATACTTGCAGCATCGTCCGGCTTTCAGGGTCCATCGTGGTTTCCCACAGTTGTCCGGCATTCATCTCGCCAAGACCTTTGTAACGTTGGACGTTAAACTTGGCATTTTCACCGAGACTCGCAATAATTTCATCACGTTCCTTCTCGGAGCCGGCATAACGAATCACTTTGTTGCGCTCAATTTTGAACAATGGCGGTTGTGCAATGTACACATAGCCTGCCTCAATAATTTTACGCATGTAACGATACAGGAATGTCAGCAGCAGGGTCCGGATATGAGCACCATCGACATCCGCATCGGTCATCAAAATGATTTTGTGATAACGGGCTTTCGAAATATCGAAGTCATCGCCAATCCCCGTACCCATTGCAGTGATGATCGCTCTGATCTCTGCGTTACCGAGAATTCGGTCCAGACGGGCTTTTTCTACGTTCAGAATTTTACCGCGCAGCGGCAGGATCGCCTGGAAATGACGGTCACGACCCTGCTTCGCAGAACCACCTGCAGAGTCACCTTCGACGATGTACAGTTCACTGATCGAAGCGTCCTTGGAGGAGCAGTCAGCCAGTTTACCTGGCAGGGAGCTCACTTCAAGCGCACCCTTACGTCTTGTCAATTCCCGGGCCTTACGTGCGGCTTCACGTGCACGAGCAGCTTGCAATCCCTTTTCCAGAATGCGGCGGGATACCGAAGGATTCTCTTCCAGGAACTCCTGAAGCTTCTCGGCAAACAGGGACTCGACAATTCCGCGCACTTCGCTGTTACCCAGCTTCGTCTTGGTCTGTCCTTCAAACTGCGGCTCAGGAATCTTGACGGAGATAATAGCCGTAAGACCTTCACGTACGTCATCCCCGGACAAGTTACCTGTGCTGTCCTTGATTACACCCGCTTTGCGGGCATAGTCATTAATGATCCGGGTCAATGCACTCTTGAAGCCCGATTCATGCGTTCCACCCTCATGCGTATTGATGTTGTTGGCAAATGAATAAATATTCTCGGTGTAGTTGTCATTGTATTGCAGGGCAACTTCCACCTGGATATTATCTCTGGAGCCTTCAACGTAGATCGGAGTTTCATGCAATACTTCACGCTTTTGGTTCAGGAAGGAGACGTATTCGATGATCCCCCCTTCGTACATAAACGAGTTCGTTGCACCTGTGCGCTCATCTGTCAGCGTAAGACCAATACCCTTGTTGAGGAATGCGAGCTCACGCACACGAGTAAGCAACGTTTCGTAATCATATACTGTGGTCTCCGTAAAAATCTCCGGGTCCGGGTGGAACGTAACCGTTGTTCCCGTTTCATCCGTTGTTCCCAGTGTTTTCAGGTCATACTGCGGCGCACCACGGCGGTATTCCTGTTGATACACATGTCCGTCACGTTTAACGGTAACGACCACTTTTTCGGAGAGGGCATTCACAACAGAGACACCGACCCCGTGCAAACCACCGGATACCTTGTATCCGCCGCCGCCAAATTTACCGCCTGCATGGAGCACGGTCATAACAACCTCTAGTGCAGGACGTTTCATTTTGGCATGCTCGCCGACAGGGATACCCCGTCCGTTATCGACGACAGTGACGCTGTTATCTTCGTGAATACTGATCTCAATATGGTCACAGTAACCCGCAAGCGCCTCATCGATACTGTTGTCCACTACTTCCCAGACCAGATGATGCAGACCTTTGGCACTGGTGGAACCGATATACATCCCCGGACGCTTCCGTACGGCTTCCAGTCCTTCAAGGACTTGAATTTCATTCGCATCATATGACGGTTGATTCATAGACATGCCTTTCACCTACTTCTATAGATTCAATATCGTAAATATGCGTTAACTAAGAATGCATGCTGAATGATCATCTTTGCTTCGTTTCAGCAAGTAGTCCAAACTAAAGACAAGCAGCAGAAGGCATACTATACCCTCCCTGTAGAGCTCTAAAGATCAGGAAAAATGTGAGCCCGCTTCTTAAGCGTGGCTGAGGAAATAGGTGAATAGTACACGATATTCTTGGTCACGACAATAGACTTGGCTTCCTCTTCACCGATGCGTTCCACTGTTTTTTCCTGCTCGGCATGCGTGACATACTGCTTGGAGATTTTAGAGGATTTTTCAATCGATATATCAAAAATAGCGACCAATTCGGAAGAACGGATAATTTTCTCGCCGCCCAGATGAATGTACATGTCCCCTCACTCCTTAGCGTTCAACCTGTCCGGCATGAACATGATAAATACTGGCATCTTTGAGCTTGTCAACGTTCAGGCTCTCGATTCCCGTAGCTGTAATAAAGGTTTGCACCTTGCTCTGGAACGTTTCGATCAGCTGCGTCTGACGAAAAGGATCCAGCTCGGACAACACATCGTCAAGCAGCAGGACCGGATATTCTCCGATTTCTTCGTGGATCAGTTCAATCTCCGCAAGTTTAAGGGACAACGCCGTTGTGCGCTGCTGCCCCTGCGAACCATACGTTTGTACTTCCCGGTCGTTAATGAAAAAGGACAGGTCATCCCGGTGCGGCCCACTAAGGGTTGTGCCCCGGCGAATCTCCTGCTCTTTCATTTGTGATAATTTTATCATAAATTGGTCCATTAAAACAGCTTCATCTTCCTCAGCGGCTTCGCTGAAGGATGGAAGATAGGCCAGACGCAGCACTTCCCCGCCTCCGGTGATCCCCTGATGAATGGTTTCGGCCCACTTTTGCAGTTTCTTTATGAATTGTTTCCTTTTTTTGACGATTTTAACACCATGTTCAGCCAGCTGTTCATTCCAGATCTCCAGCATCGTCTGGGCAGAGGCATCCTTGCCCCATAGCTGTTTCAGCAGATTGTTTCGCTGGACGAGCACTTTCTGATACTGCTGAAGATGGTACAGGTAGCCTGGTGCCACCTGGCCGATCTCCATGTCAAGAAACCGGCGGCGTACCCCCGGTGTGCCTTTGACAATCTCCAGATCCTCCGGTGCAAACATGACTACATTGAGTGCACCGACAAAATCACTTAACTTTCGCTGCTCAAGCCCGTTGATCTTGGCCTTCTTCCCTTGTTGCGACAAAGACAGCTCCAAATTGACGGTTCCATACTTTTTGTCGACTTCTGCTGCAAGTCTGGCACGTTCCTCACCGAAACGAATCAGCTCCTTGTCGCGGGATGTACGGTGGCTCTTGGTGAGCGCAAGCACAAAGATGGCCTCTGCAAGATTGGTCTTCCCTTGGGCATTTTGCCCGATTAACAGATTCACTGGACCGAAAGATTCCAGCTTCAGATGTTCATAATTGCGGAACTGCTGCAGATCAATGCTGTTGACAAACAAGCGGTTAACCTCCCTTTTATCCCGTCCGTCAGGAGGCAGCAGGGATCAAACTGTTTATTCTGCGGCAACTTCGAACGCGCCTTCTCCGTCCACCTCAACGATATCCCCAGGGTATAACTTGCGTCCCCGGCGTTCCTCTGGCTCTTTATTCACACGTACAAGTCCTTCCTGAAGCAGGGCTTTGGCCATGCCTCCGGTCGGAATGCAATCTGCCAGTTTCAAAAATTGGTCAAGCTTAATATATTCCGTACGAATCGTTACTCGGTTCACTGGAATCTTCCTTTCGTTAGTTGGTCGTCCGGTACGGCAAGATGACGTAAAGGCTGTGACTGTCATCCAGCGGTTTCAAAATGATCGGGCTCATGACACCAGTAAAAGCGATCATCAGCTGCTCACTCTCCACCACTTTCAGCACATCCAGCATATATTTGGAGTTGAACGAGATTTTCAGCGGATCACCGGTAAATTCGGCCGGTTCAATTTCTTCTCTTACTTTTCCCAGCTCAGAAGAGCTTGATGAAATTTCGATCGTTCCGGATTCCATCGTTTGCATGCGCACAATGTTGGTTTTCTCTTCACGCGACAGCAAATAAGCCCGGTCAATCGACTCACTTAATTTTTTTGTATCCAAAACAAGTTCTGTTTTGTACGAAGTCGGAATAATTCTAGAAGTATCCGGATATGTTCCGTCCAAAATGCGTGAATAGAACAGGACACGGTCAATTTTGAACAGGACCTGGTTGTCAGCGACTACGATATCCACAAGCGTATTTTGATCAGGCACGATTTTGCTGAGTTCGTTCAGCGTTTTACCCGAAATGACGACATTGTTGAAACGCACTCCCTCTGCATTATCCAGCATTGCTGAACGAGTAGCAAGACGGTGGCGGTCTGTTGCCACAAATTTCAACTCATTGTCAGCAAGGCTCCAGAGTACACCTGTCAGGATTGGAGTTGTCTCATGGGTGGAAATGGAGAATACCGTTTGTTTCACCATGTTTTTGAGCAGATCACCTGGAATGGATACCGTTTGGTTCTCTTCAATGCTTGGCAATACCGGGAATTCCTCCGGATCCAAACCTACGAGCTGAATTTCGGTAGCACCTGCCGAGATGAAGGTGTTGAAATTGTCTTTGACCTCCATGTGGATTTCCTGGGAAGGCAGTTTCTTGATGATCTCGACAAAAAACTTGGCTGGGAGTACAACACTACCTGGTTGTTCAACCTGAACTACGCTTTTATCTCCCTCTTCAAGCGGGATAAAGGATTGAATCGATATATCCGTGTCACTTGCTGTCAACGTCACACCTTGATGATTAACGTCGAATTTGATCCCGCTCAAGATAGGGATTGTGGTACGGCTGGAGATGGCTTTGGATACATGCTGGATGGATTCGTTCAAGTAGCTTTTCATTATGCTGATTTTCATGGTTTCACTCCTAGCGGATTTTTTGGCTGTTTGGGTATTGAAAGGTGTTAAACAAAAGGCCGAAGGCCGAGCTTTAAACGGCGTATTTGGAGATGATATCTTTTAGATCTTTTTAGTAATAATAGTAATAGGGGCACTGAATATGTGGATAAGTGGGTACAAACCCATAAAATTAAGCCTATCCACATGTGTACACGTTGTGCATAGGCTTGGGACTTGTTCAGGTTGGATTCTTAATTTTTTCGGTTAAGTTGTTGATAACTTTGTAGAGCTCCTGATCGGATTTGATCGATTGGGAGATTTTTTCGTGCGCATGAATCACAGTCGTATGATCTCGTCCTCCGAAGGCTTCCCCAATTTTGGGCAGGGAGAAATCGGTTAGTTCACGCGATAGATACATGGCAATCTGTCTAGGGAAAGCAACGGCTTTGGTCCGCTTCCGTGCTTTGAAATCTTCAAGCTTAAGGCTGTAATACTCGCCGACCTTTTGTTGGATGTCTTGAATAGTGATCATTTTAGGACGGCTGGAAGGAATGATATCCTTCAATGCTTCTGCAGCCAGATGAGTCGTAACGTCTTGATTCGTCAGTGAAGAGTAGGCTACCACCCGAATTAGTGCGCCTTCCAGTTCACGAATATTGGTATCGATCTGGTTGGCGATGTACATCATAGCTTCGTTAGGAATATCGAGGTTTTCCGCACGCGCTTTTTTCCGCAAAATGGCGATCCGTGTCTCGAGATCCGGAGGCTGGATATCCGTAATGAGTCCCCATTCAAAGCGGGAACGAAGCCGCTCTTCCAGAGTCGGAATTTCCTTCGGTGGTCTGTCGCTGGAGATAATGATCTGTTTCCGTTCCTCATGCAGCGCATTAAACGTATGGAAAAATTCCTCTTGTGTTGATTCTTTTCCCGCCAAAAACTGAATATCATCTATAAGCAGAATATCGACATTCCGGTACTTGTTCCGGAAGCTCTCCCCGCGGTTGTCACGGATGGAGTTAATGAATTCGTTCGTGAATTTCTCAGATGACAAATAAACAACCTTGCTCCCCGGATCATGCTCCAAAACGTAATGGCCAATGGCATGCATCAAGTGGGTTTTGCCGAGTCCAACTCCCCCGTATAAAAACAAAGGATTGTATGCTTTGGCGGGCGCTTCAGCGACCGCCAGCGATGCGGCATGGGCAAAGCGGTTGCCTGGTCCAATGACAAATGTATCGAATGTATATTTGGGATTCAGCATGCTGAGAACCGCTTCTTCCTGAACTACCGTAGGCGTTGGCGCCGGCAGCTGCGGATCCGGTTCAGCAGGCTTGTTCTCTTCGATGACAAATTTCACATCGACTTGCTTGCCTAGCAGTTCATATACTGTCGAGCCTACCAATTTGGTGTAACGGCTCTCCAGCCATTCGACGGCAAACGTAGTCGGCGCGGAAATGACAATAGAATTGTCATTCAGCTTCGTTGCTTTGGTTGCTTTGAACCAGGTATCGAAGCTGGGTTTGCTGAGCTTGTTTTGTATGATTGATAAAATTTGCTGCCATAAATCAGAAGTATGGCTGTCCACAGACTGTCACTCCTTTTACATGTTCC